>JBIKVL010000495.1:0-4233 GCA_044356875.1 Pirellulaceae bacterium
AATCCGATCGCGGTGCCGGGCGCGGCAAGCGGACGGTATGACACGCCGAAGGACCGCGATTGCTTCCAGTTCGAAGCGAAAGCCGGCCAGCGGCTGGCGTTCCGCGCGTTCTCGCGGAGCCTCGGATCGGCGGCGCTTGTGAAGATGTTTGTCCAGAAGGCGGACGGTGCCGCGGTCGCGGAGAGCGCGGTGAGCGACGCGGACGAGGAGACGCTGGTCGTGGCGATCCCCGCCGACGGCTCCTACCGGCTGGTGACCCAAGATTTATTGAAACGTGGCGGTCCCGATTTGACGTACCGCATCGCGATCGAGAACGCGGCGCCGTTCAGCTTGGCGCTCAAACCGGACAAGGCGACAAAGGCGCGGTACTCGCTGGCGCCCAACGGCGCGATGGCGATCGACGTGCCGGTCGCGCGGAGCGGCTACGACGGGCCGATCACGCTGTCGGTCGAAGGTCCGGGCGGGGTGTACCCGGTGTTCAACAACGTCATTCCTGAAAAACAGGCTACGACGCGGATGATCGTCCTTCCGCCGGCAGGGCTGGCTCCGGGGCAGGTCGCCGTGGTTCGCGTGCGGGGAACCGCCACCGTGAACGGCCAGCCGTTTTCGGCGGTGACCAGTACGATCGACCTCACGCGGCTCAACCGGCCCGCGTTGGCTCAACCGCCGTCGTGGATCGATGGCCTGATTCCGACGTCCGTTTCCGCGCCGCTGACGCCGTTCTTCACGGCCGCGCTGGACAAGACGTCGGTGGAAATGGCGAGCACAAACCCGCAGGCCGAGTTCAACGTACTGTTGGAAAGGAAAGTCGACGCGTATAAGGACCCGCTGGCGGTGACGTTCCCGAACGCGCCGCCGGGACTGACGTTCGAGGTGAAACGCAACGGCAATGGGCCGAAAGAGACGTATCAAGTCATCGTGAAGGCGGCGGCGGGCACTCCGCCGGGCACGCACTTGGTGAAGGTGCTGAGCTACGGCGAATTGGCCGGCAAGGGGATGGCGGTGATTTCCGGCGATTTGCCGATCAACATCGTCCAGCCGGTGACGGTCAGCCTGTCGCCGGCCGGCGCGATCGTGTTCGGCAATAAGCAGAAGGTGCGGATCGCTGTCGCCCGGGCGTCGCTGGGGGGAGTGGTCGACAAGCAGCCGGTCGTGGTGAAATGGAAGAAGCTGCCGACGGGCGTGACCGCGCCGCCGGAAGTGACGATTCCGGCCGATCAGGATTCGGCCGTGGTGGAACTGGTGGCGGCCGCTGAGGCCGCCGCGGGAAGCTTCGCCGACCTGGCCGTGACGGCCGCGACGAAGTTTCAAGGAAAAGACTTGACCGTGGACAGCGCCGCCCTCAGCGGCGAAATCGTGAAGTAGGCCGATGACGGCCGCTGCGAGGATTCTTTCAACCGATAGTTCGCTGCGAGGATGAGCTCATGCGAAGCGTATTGAGAATCGGCTTCCTGGGGATGGTCTGCGGCGCTGTGGCGCTGGCGGGCGAAGCCGCCAAAACGGGCTCCGCCCGAGCCGCCGAGACGGCGATGGACCAACCGGTCGCGCTCGAGACGGTGGTCGTCGGCACGCCTACGAAAATCGAGGTGTTCCCCGCGACGGTGAAACTGACCGGAGTCCGTCAGCAGATGCAGTTGGTCGTGACGGGCCACTACGCGGACGGCACGCTGCAGGATCTGACGCGGGCGAGCCAGATTGTTTCGTCCAATCCGGCGATCGCCGCGGTCGACGGCACGGTGCTGCGACCGAAGGCGGACGGAACAGCCGAGATCGTCGTTTCCGCTGGCGGCCAGCAGGCCAAGGTGGCGGTCGAGGTCTCCAACTTCGGCAAGCCCGATCCGGTGATGTTTGAAACGGGCGCCTTGGTCGCGTTGACGAAGAATGGCTGCAACAGCGGCGCTTGCCACGGCTCGCCGAGCGGCAAGGGCGGGTTCCGCCTGTCGCTGCGGGCGTTCGATCCGGCGGTCGACCAGTTGACGCTGGTTCGCGAGGACTACGGTCGCCGCACGAACGTGTTCCAACCCGAATCGAGTCTGCTGCTAGCCAAGCCGTTGATGAAGGTATCGCACGGTGGCGGCTTGAAGCTGCGGAAGTCCGAGCCCGCCTACCAGGTGTTGCACGACTGGATCGCGGAAGGCTGCAAGCTCGATCCGGCCGATGCCCCGCGGGTCGTGAAACTGGAGGTCTATCCGCCGTCTGGCCGCGTTCTCAAGCGGCCCGCGCATACGCAGCAGCTATGTGTGCTCGCCCACTTCTCGAACGGCGTGGTGAAGGACGTCACGCCGCTCGCCAGCTTTTCCAGCTCGGACACCGAGGTCGCCTCGGTGGACGAAGCGGGATTCGTCGCTGGCCGCGACCGCGGCGAGTCGGCGATCGTGGTCCGCTACCTGGAACACGTGCAGACGTGTTTCCTGACGTTCGTCAAGGAAGTTCCCGGCTTCGCCTGGAATCCGCCGCCCGCGAACAATTTCGTCGACGACCATGTCTACGCCAAGCTGCAACAGTTGAAGTTCGAGCCGTCGGCTCTCTGCACCGACGAGGAATTTCTGCGGCGTGTTTATCTCGACTTGATCGGCCTGCTGCCGACGGTGGACGAAACGAAAAAGTTCCTCGCCGATCCGGCTCCGTACAAGCGGAAGCAGTTGATCGAGGATCTGTTGCAGCGGCCCGAGTACGCCAAATTCTGGGCGTTGAAATGGGGCGACCTGCTGCGGATGACTTCGACGGCCGTCGGCGGCGATGGCGTCCACAAGTACCATCGCTGGGTCCAACGGGCGATCGAGCAAAACATGCCGTACGATCAGTTCGCTCGCGAACTGTTGACCGCCAGCGGCAGTACGCTCGCCAACCCGCCCGCCAACTTCTATCGCACGACCGCCGACGCGAACGACGCCGTCGAGACGATCTCGCAGGTGTTCCTCGGCTCGCGATTGCAGTGCGCGAAGTGCCACAACCATCCGTTCGAGCGCTGGACGCAGGACAACTATTACGGCATGGCGGCCGTCTTCAATCGGGTGCAAAAGAAGAAGACCAAGCGCCCCAATGAATTGGTTGTCTGGTCGGCGCCTTCGGGCGAAGTGACGCAACCGAGAACCGGCAAGCAGATGAAACCGTGGGCACCCGGCGGCGACCTGGCGATGGCGGCCGACGACGACCGCCGCGATCCGTTCGCCACCTGGTTGACGGCGAAGGACAACCCGTTCTTCGCGCGGGTGGAAGTGAACCGGATCTGGGCCCAGTTCTTCGGCCGCGGCCTGGTCGATCCGATCGACGACTTCCGCGATTCGAATCCAGCCGCCAACTTCGCGTTGCTCGACGCCCTGGCCCGCGACTTCGTGGAACATGGCTTCGATCGGCGCCACACGATCCGCACGATCTTGCAGAGCCGCGCGTATCAGGCCAGCTTCCGGACGACGCCGCTCAACCAAGACGACTCGAAGTACGCCTCGCACTTCCAGCCGCGTCTGCTGAGCGCCGAACAATTGCTCGACGCCATCTGCGCTGTCACCGACGTGCCCGAGACGTTCGGCAGCTTGCCGCCCGGCACCAAGGCGACGCAGATCCCGGCGCCGGATCTGGCGAAGAACGAGTTCCTCAAGACGTTCGGCCAACCGGAACGGCAAACGGTCTGCGCGTGCGAACGCAGCAGCGAATCGAATCTCGGGATGGCGATCCAGTTCTTCAATGGACCGCTGATCTACGAGAAGCTGAAGAACGAGAACAACCGCTTCCGGCGGATGATCAAGGCGAACAAGTCCGACCAGGAGATCCTGAACGAGCTCTACTTGGCGGCCGTCTCCCGCGCTCCCACGCAAGCTGAACTCGACGCCAGCCTCAAGCATTTGGCGGGCAAGCCGGACCGTGTGGCGGCGTTCGAAGACATCTGCTGGGCGTTGTTGAACACGAACGAGTTCCTGTTCCAACACTAAGCGCCGTGAAGGCGGCTCGAGCGGCGGCGGCATGACGCGCCGCCGACGCGGCCGCTGATGCGACGCGACGCGACGCGACGGAAACTGCAAGCAACCGAGTGCGGGAGATTTGAAATGGCAAACGTTCTCGATCGGACTCTGGAAGTTTTGGCCACGCGGACTGCGGATCACGGTGCCGGCCTCCGTGGACCACGTTGCTCGATTCACGCGGTCGCGGGTGGTCGCGCGGGCTTGGCTGGTCGCGCGGTCGCGATGCTGGCGGTCGCCGCGTGGTCGGCGTTCTTGCCCGCGGTGGTGACTGCCG
>JBIKVL010000496.1:0-4228 GCA_044356875.1 Pirellulaceae bacterium
TAAAGCCGTGCGGCTTATGCTGCTCTGCTGGGGCTGAGCGGCTGGGCCCGCCACTGATGCGTTATACTCCGCCGCACGCCGCCGCGCCCTGGCCACTCGGTAACCAGCGGCGGCATCCGACGAGTTCCACATTTGCATTTGCACGCGAGCCTTTTCGATGAACGTCCTGCGTTATCTGTTCGCCGGGAGGGCCACGCGCATCCCGCCTGCGGCAGCCGATCCGCCCTCTCTCGTCGTCTTGCTACGTTGCTCATTCACTTTGTTCGCGTTGGCCTCGGCCGCGCCGTCAGGCCTGACCGCGCTGCCAGCTAGCGTGGCCCAGGAACCGGCCACGCCGTCGGCCCCAGAAGCTCGACCGAATATCCTGTGGCTGACGAGCGAAGACCATGGCCCCAACCTCGGCTGCTACGGCGACGGCGTCGCGCGCACTCCCAATGTCGACGCCTTGGCCGCTCGTGGCATGCGATACGACCGCGTGTGGTCCACCGCGCCAGTCTGCGCTCCTGCCCGAACCGCGCTCATTTCCGGCATGTACCCGGCCAGCCTCGGTGCGTTGCACATGCGGTCGATGGTCCCCATGCCCGAGGGCGCGCGGATGTACCCGCAGTACCTGCGCGAGGCCGGGTATTACTGCGTGAACAACAGCAAAACCGACTACAACCTGCGCGAACCGGGAAAGGTGTGGGACGAGTCGTCGAATCGCGCGCACTGGCGCAATCGCCGCGCCAACCAGCCGTTTTTCGCGATTTTCAATTCGACGAAGAGCCATGAGAGCCAAATCCGCGCGCGGCCGCATGCGGCGGTGACCGACCCAAGGAACGTCCGCGTTCCGAGCTATCATCCCGATACTCCGGAAACTCGACGAGACTGGGCCCAATATTACGATCAAGTGTCGGCGGCGGACGCGGACGCCGGCAAACGGCTGCGCGAGCTGGAGGAAGCGGGACTCGCCGACCAGACGATCGTCTTCTACTACGCCGATCACGGCAGCGGAATGCCGCGACATAAACGCTGGCCGGGCAACTCGGGATTGCAGGTGCCGCTAGTGGTTTACTTCCCGCCGGCATGGCGCGGCTTGGCGCCGAGCGATTACCGGGCGGGCGGCAGTTCGCCGCGGCTTGTCGGTTTTGTGGATTTCGCGCCCACAGTGCTGAGCCTCGCCGGGATCAAGCCGCCCGCGATCATGCAAGGCCGCGCGTTCGCCGGCCCCTTCGCCGCCGCTCCTCCCGAATTCCTCTTCGGCCAGCGCGGACGGATGGACGAGCGATTGGATTTGGTACGCAGCGCGACCGATGGCCGCTTCGTCTACCTCCGCAACTTCCATCCCGAGTTATCGCCCGCACAGCGAGTGGCCTATCAGTTTGAAACGCCCACGACGCGGGTCTGGCACGACCTGTTCCAGCAGGGCAAGACAACCCCGGCCCAGTCGCTGTTCTGGGCCGCGCCGAAACCGGTGGAGGAGCTGTATGATCTTCGGTCCGATCCCGATGAGGTCGAAAACCTCGCGGGCCGCGGCGAGCACCACGAGACGCTCACCCGTTTCCGTGCGGCGGTGCGGCGCCATCTGCTGGAAACTCGCGATGTGGGATTCCTGCCCGAGTCGGAGCAGTTCGCGCGGGCGGGCAAGTTGTCGCCGACGGACTACGCGCGGCGCGAAGCGGACTATCCGTTGGAGCGGATCGTCCTGGTAGCGGAGCGCGCGTCCACGGTTTCAGCCGATCCTGGCCAGTCGCTAGCGGAAGCCCGCATGCTGCTGGAATCGCTCGGCGATCGTGACTCGGCCGTTCGCTACTGGGCGGCGATCGGAATCCGTATTCGGGGGGCCGCGGCGGTCGCGGCCACCGCCGACCAACTGCGCGCGGCGCTGGATGACGCGTCGCCTGCTGTTCGGATCGAAGCGGCGCAGGCGTTGGCGGAACATGGCGAGTCGGCGACCGACCGCATGGCGGCCTTGGAGCGGCTCGCGGTGCTAGCGGTCGCCCGCGATCATGGCGTGCTGGTCGCCATGGCGGCGCTCGGTGCGATCGAGGCTTTGGGGGCTAAGGCCGCGTCTTTACGAGACCGAATCGCGAAGCTCGAGGGCCGAGGCCCATCGCCTGATAACCGCTACAACAGCTATGTGCCCCGACTCTTGAAAAACCTCGGCAACCCGATCGTCGCGGAGTGACGACGAACGGTGGCGGAGTGAAAGCGGAACGTGAACCGGTCGGAGTTTTCCCAGGACGGCTTGCGAATCGCGAGCAACCGCGCCGCTGACTTTATGGCCTTGGCGATCGTGGGAGCCGTGTTGGCGGTGCTGTTGTTGGTCGCGCGGGAGGCCGCCGCGCCGTTGGAGACGCGTCGCGCGATCGACCTTTCCTGGCGGTCGTTGCCGGGGTACGCGGCGCTCAGCTTGGGGCGGGGCTTCGCCGCCTACGCGTTGTCGCTGGCGTTCACGCTGATTTACGGCACGATCGCGGCTCGGGTTCCGCGGGCCGAACGGCTGATGATGCCGGCGCTTGATGTGTTCCAATCGGTGCCCGTGCTGGGGTTTCTTCCCGGGCTGGTGTTGGCGATGAGCCATTTGTTTCCGACCCGCGAAGCCGGCCTCATCCGGCCAACCTCTGGCCAAGTCTTGGCGAAAGGCCAAGTGCTGGACGGCGTTTTACCGGGCGTGTCGCTCGTATTCCAATCGGTAGCTCTGTTTCCGTGGCTGACGGCGAAGCAAAACGTCGCGCTGGCGTTGGTGAACCGCAGCATGGCGGCGGCGGAACGCGACAAGCTCGTCGCCCGGTCGTTGGCGTTGGTGGGATTGGCGGGCAACGAGGATTCGTTCCCCAGGGAACTTTCGGGAGGCATGAAGCAACGGGTGGGAATCGCCAGAGCACTGGTCAGCGAGCCTGAACTGTTGTGCATGGACGAGCCGTTCAGCGCGCTGGATGTGTTCACCGCCGAGGGGCTGCGTGCCGAACTGTACAATCTGTGGACAGCGTCGCGGGTCGATCCGGCCAGCCATCCCCATCTATCGCCGCTGCGGGGCATTCTGCTCATCACGCACCTGATCGAGGAGGCCGTGTTTCTCGCGGACCGGATCATCGTGATGGGCGCGAATCCCGGGACGATTCGCGAAGTGGTCGCCAATCGCTTGCCTCATCCCCGCGATAGCCAGTCGGCCCCGTTCCTGGAAATGGTTCGCCATATCCACAACATCATCATCGCCGAACACTTGCCCGACAGTCCGGCGGATCGCGTCGGCATGCCTGTGGCCGCACCGACGGCCATCACGACGGCCATCACGACGGACGGCGTAGGTGGCGCGGGCAGCACGGACGACGCGGGAAAGGCGGGAAGCGCCGTGGCGTCGGCCGCCGCGAGCGGACCGGAAAAGGTGGGAGGCGAATTAGCCGAGACAGCCGCTTCCGCCGAAGTTGGCGGGAGCGCCGTGGAAATCGAACCCGTGCCCGCGGTTCATATCGGGGAGATTCTCGGGCTGCTGGAAATTGTCCATGACCATGCGGACAACATGAACGTTTTCGCGCTTCATGAATTGACTTCGCATGATTTCGGCCACACGCTGGCCATCGCCACCGCCGCCGAAATGCTCGACTTTGTCGATACGCCCAAAGAGCGAGTGCTGTTGACACCGCTGGGGTTGGCGATCGTGGGCCAGCATGTGGGCGGGCGAAAGGCGATCGTGAGGCGCCAATTGCGGCGGCTGAGGCTGTTCCAGTTGGCGTTGGGAACGGTGCGATCCGCGGCCGAGGGACGCATGGCGCGGCGGGAATTTGAAATGCTGTTGGCGGAGCGGGTTCCCAGCCATCACGGCCCCGACCTTTTCGACACGCTCATCAATTGGGGGCGGTTCGCGGAATTGTTGGCGTTCGATCCGGCTTCCGGTTTTATGACGCTCGGAGCGGCCGCCGACGAACCGACATAACGCCCCAAGATTACGACGAATTACGTTGTTTAACGCCAACCCGCGGGCATTGGCTCGGTTGGAATAGGGATTCGGGGCCGCGAGGCTGTTCGGTCGGCAGGCCGAGCCGTCGCCTACGGCTCGGCGGTAAACGAACGGCAGCCGCAAACGAACGGCAGCGGCCAATGAACGGTAGCGGCCAATGAACGGTAGCGGATTCTGCCGCTTGCCTTGAAACAATCAATCCGGGTAATGTTTCCCAGGGAGTTGGCGAACAGTGACCTTTTGAGGATGGCCATGAGCGTCACGGACAAGGATGACGGCGGAGCGGCG
>JBIKVL010000498.1:0-4222 GCA_044356875.1 Pirellulaceae bacterium
CAAGGCGACCTCGCGCACCGAGACGGGAAAGTCCCAGTCGACCGCGCCCCGCTGGGGCACGTAAGCCACTCGGCCCGCGGCCCGCTCAAGCGGCTGGCCGAATATGCGCACGCGTCCGATATCGGGACGCAGAAAACCAAGGATCGCTTTGACCAGCGTCGATTTGCCCGAGCCATTGGGACCGATGATGCCCACCAGTTGACCGGCCCCAATCGCGACCGAAATGTCGAGCAGCGCCGCCACCTGCCCGTAGCTGACTGTCAGGTGCTCGATTTCAATCGCGGGAGGGCCGTCGATGGTCGGCCCGACAGTGGCGCTCATCGCAACGCCTCCACGATCGTAATGATGTTTTCCCGCATCATGCCGAGGTAGGTTTCGCCGGCCGACCCCGGAGGTCCCATCGAATCGGAATAGAGTTCCCCGCCGATCCGCACGCCGGCGTCGGCGGCGATCGAGCGGACCGCCTTCGGATTGACGCTCGTTTCCACGAAGATCGCCTTCACGCCGAACTTGCGGATCGACGCGACCGTCTCGCGGCGGCGTTCGGGAGTCGCGCCCCCCCCAATCTCTTCGCCTGTGCTCCAACCCGTCGGCGCCGCGCTTCGCAAGCCATAGTCGCGGCAAAAATAAGCGAAGGCGTCATGGCTAGTCACAAGCACCCGCGAGGCGGACGGAATCCGTGACAGTTCCACGCGGGCCCAGCGGTCCAATTGCTCGAGTTGCTCGAGATACAGACGCGCCCGCGCGTCGTACTCGGCGGAGTGCCGGGGATCGATCCGCTTGACCGCGTCGCGGATGTTGCGGACGTAAATCATCGCGTTGCGAGCGGACAGCCAGGCGTGCGGGTCGAAACCGGGTCCATGCGATTCGGGTCCATTCGATCGGGGTCCATTCGATCGGGGTCCATGCGATCGGGGGGCCGTTGAAGCGGCTGGGGCGGCGGCGGTCGCTGGGGCCGCTTCAGGTTTTTCCGCCTCCATTGCCTCGGGTTCGGCGGCCAGTGGCGCGATCCCTTCCACACACGTGACGAGTGGTCGGCGAGCCTGGGTGGCGAGTCGCCGCATCCAGTCTTTCCCCTCTAAGTGCCAGCCATTCTCCAGGCACAGGTCCGCTCGAGCCACCAGTTCGGCGTCGCCCGTTTTCAATTCGTAGAGATGCGGATCCTGGCCGGCGGCGAGCACGCTCCGCACCTCACAGCGATCGCCGACGACTTGGCGAGCAAAGTCGGCGACTTGGGTGGTCGAGCAGACGATGAGCAGCCGACGGCCTGAGCGCTCTTGGCCAGCGAACTCGAACGCATGATTGGGCGTGCCCGCAGGCGAGGTGGGCGATTCTGCCGCTTCGACCGAATTGTCCCCAGCGTGGTCGACGGTCGACACCGGTTCCCACGAGACGCCGCCGCTCGCCGCCTTCCGAGCGATCCAACTGTAACCGCCGACCGTACACGCGATCAGGAGACAGACGGTGGCGGCGAGCAGGGGACGGAGCCAAACCATGCCGGGTTTCGATTCGCAGAAAAAAAGATTTTGAATAATCAAAATCTAGTCGCGGTCGCCGTTCGGCGTCAAGTCGCCGCGACCTGGGAGGCGAAGTGCTTGCTCCGACGAATGGTGGCGGAGACAATCCCGAGCTGATAGCTACGGACGTTCGTTTGTCGCGTAGTCCACGGCTAACTTTCAGGAGCCGATGGGAACGAAGGTGCGTTGCGTCATGGATTCGCCGGCTCAGACCGTGGGAAATCGCTGACATGCTGGTCCGCGTTCTCGTTCTCCTGGTGCTCGTTGGGGCGACCTTGGTCTTCGAACTGGGGATGCTCGCGTACGCCGCCTATGTCCTGGCCGGCCTCGTATGGATGAGCGGCGTGGTGGCGCGGTCGTGGGTGAAAAATGTGGCGGTGCGGCGGGAATGTTTGCGGACGACTGCTGAAGTGGGGCAGGTAGTCCCGATACGGCTGGAGATCGCCAATCGTGGCCGTTGGCCGATCGGCTGGGTCTTGGTCGAGGATTTGTTGCCTGCCGATACGGGGGTCCACAGTCGGTTGCGGCTCACGGGCGAGCGGTTGGTGCTGGCCGGATTGCGCGGTGGCGAGAAGCGATCGATTTACTATCAGTTGCAATGTTTGCGTCGCGGCTACTATCAGCTCGGACCTTCGATTGTGGAAACGGGAGATTGGTTCGGGTTGGAGCGGCGGTTTGTGGAGGGGGCCGAGCCCAATTTTCTGTTGGTCTATCCAGAGGTGCTGCCGGTCGAGGGTTATGACATCGCGTCGCGGAGGCCGATGGGGGAAGTGCGGTTGACGCATCGGCTATTCGAGGATCCAACCCGCATCGCGGGTGTGCGGGCCTATCAGGCGGGCGATCCGTTGAATCGCGTGCATTGGCGGGCGACGGCGCGGACGGGTCAACTGCACAGCAAGGTTTACGAGGCCTCGACGGTCGCGGGGGCCGCCATACTGCTCGATTTCCACCGCGCGGCGTACGACCCGCGTCACGAACCTGTGCGGTCGGAGCTCGCCGTCACCGCCGCCGCTTCGCTAGCGAACTGCTTGTTCCAATTGGGACAGCAAGTCGGTTTGCTCACGAACGGCCGGGATGCGGCCGATCGCGTTCGGGTCGAGGGTTGGGCTCGGGATTGGCGGACCCGTGACGCGGCGCGGGCCAGCGTGTCAAGGGAAGCGGAGCATGATCGGCGCAGGCCATTGGTTCTGCCGCCGCAACCCGGTCCCGAGCGGTTCCGGCAAATCCTTGAGACGCTGGCCCGAGTGGAGCTCTCGGAGGGGCTCGATTTCGCCGCGTTTCTGGGAGAAGTCGAATCGCGTTTGCCTCGGGACGCGACGGTGATTGCGATCATGGCCAGTGTGCCGGAAACCGCGGCGATCGCGCTCGCGGGGTTGAAGCGGCGGGGCTTCGCGGTCGCGGCGCTGGTCAATATTTACGATGAGCACGATTTCGCGGTGGCGGCGGGACCGTTGATCGCGGCCGGCATCGATACGCGGCAGTTGCGTGGCCCCGACGACATTCGTGCGGTCTGCCGCCGCCAGCTTCTAGGGTAGTCCCATGGCACGACGTTCGCCTGCCACGCTGACCGATTACTTGCTGATGGGAATCAACCCCGCGCTGGTGATGTTGATGTTGGGCGCCTTGGTCGGCTTCCTGCTCGAAGCGTTCTACCGCGGCGAGTTCGATGCTCGGTTGCGCTTCATCTTCGCCATGTACGTGATGGGGAGCGTGGCGATCGCGCGCATTTCCATCGAAGAGGGCCGTGCCCGAGCGTCGCTGTTCGCGCTGCCGCTGGCCGTGGTTAACGCCATCGCGTTAATGCGATTCGTCGAGTTTTCGGGACCGCTCAGTTCGCTCGCCCTGCCGTTGAATTGCGGGATTCTCGCGTTGGTGTGGTGGAGCGCCGACCGGCTGACACGCGACTGTACCGTGATCGATGAAGCTGGCGAAACGCCAGCGACGGGGCTTTGGCAAGCGGTCCGCCAAGGGCGCAAAGGCGGCGGGCTCGCCGGCCGCTGGATTGTCTATTTCGCGTTCGCCGCCTTGCCGTTGTTTGGATTGGGACAGTGGTTTCTACCCGCCGATGACGCAGCGAGCCATTCTCGGGCCTTTCGTTTCCTCGCGCTTTACTTAGCCGCCGGTCTGGCGCTGCTAGCCTCGACCAGCTTCCTCAACCTTCGAAAATATCTGCGGCAGCGCGGCGTGGATGTGCCTGCGAGCATGACTTTACGGTGGCTCGTATGGGGTGCCGGCAGCATTGTCGCCATCTTGCTGCTGAGTGCCCTGGTGCCAAGACCGCAGGGCTGGAACCGTCCTGTGAAAATCGCCTTCTCTCCGCCAGGACTTCAAGTCTCGCGTTGGGGAACGGGAACGGAGGGCGTTTCAGGCGGAGGACAGTCTGGCGGAGGACAGTCTGGAGGAGGTCAGTCTGGAGGAGGTCAGTCGGGCGGTGGACAGTCTGGAGGAGGTCAGTCTGGAGGAGGTCAGTCTGGCGGTGAGCAGTCTGGCGGAGGGCAGTCTGGCGGAGGGCAGTCTGGCGGCGGACAGTCGGGCGGTGGGCAGTCTGGCGGTGGACAGTCGGACGGTGGACAGTCTGGCGGCGGGCAGTCTGGCGGTGGACAGTCTGGCGGTGGACAGTCGGGCGGTGGGCAGTCTGGCGGTGGACAGTCGGGCGGCGGGCAGTCTGGCGGCGGGCAGTCTGGCGGCGGGCAGTCGGGCGGTGG
>JBIKVL010000499.1:0-4215 GCA_044356875.1 Pirellulaceae bacterium
TTGACGAATCCCGTGTCGGCACTTACCTCTGCAGTACTCGTTGCGCTCGGCGGAGTTCTTTCCGCGATCGCACCCTTGGCGGACTCGATCCGATCCACCGCCAGGAATGGATTTTCCTTCTTTTGCGAGCGCTCCGTGTGGTGTTCGCAATCGACATTCTCGACTTCGCCATCGTGGACAACGAGTTCTACGTGGTGCTCCGCAATCGCCCGGACCTCGTGCAGGCAATGTCGCCCGAAGAGGTTGCCCGCCGCTGGCTCCGGCTGTCGCGGTGGAGTCTGGTTCTCAAGCCGGAGCCAACCGCGGAGCAGATCAAGGAGGAACTGGCCAAGCCCGGGCGGTTGGATGAACTGAGACGGCGGCTCAGCAGTATCAGTTGGCACATGATCATGCTCAAAGAGCCGATCGCGCGGGCGGCCAACAAAGAGGACGGCGTTCGCGGCCACTTTTTCGCCGAGCGTTTCGACGCGGTGAAGCTCGAAGACGGCGAGCAGCGGTTGGCGACAAGTTTGCAGATCAATTCCTTGGCCGTGCGTTTGGGGCTCGCGAGCGACTTGGCGAATTCGCGGTTCACGGCGGCATACGCCCGGCTCCAAGGCGATGGGGATTGGTTGGCGGACGAACTAATCGCGGATGGCTCGGGAAGTTCGAACGAATCGCCGGCATCGGAGGACGCAGCCGCTGCGGAGGCGAACGGCGCGATGGACGCGAACGGCGCGGCGGGAGTGGGCGATGCGGCGGAAGTGGAGTGCGTTTTGGAACCGAGCGACATTTCGGTAACGGGCAGCGAGGTGGAAGCGACCGGCTCGACGGAAGCGAGCGACTCTGCGGAGGAAGAGCGTGTCGCGGGCGAGGCTGCCGACGGCGATATCGCGGCGGCGGTGGATCGCGGCGCGGCGGGTGTCGCGAAGAAGACGCCGATGTTCAATCGCTTACCGCTCGACGTTTACCTGGATTGGCTGGCGAGCAATCTCGTGGGTCTGGCGAGCGATGACCCCGAGTTGGAAACGCCGGCGTTGAGGCTGCCCAAGCAGTTGCCGGAGGCTTGGATCCGCCACGGCTTGAATGCGGCGAACTGGAAAGAGGCGGTGCGAACGATCTCGCGTCGTTTCCGCTGGTTGGAGCGTACCGCTTCCGCGATGCGCCGCGACTGTCGGCGGTTCGTGGCGGATTCGGGTCCGCCGCCTGGGTAGCCGCGCGGCCGACCGGGCCAATGGTCCCGCACCCTGACCATCCGGGACGAGGCCCACCGTTCGCAACTTCAGATCCCCGAATGCTCTCCAAAAAAGCTGTCGGCGAACAGCTCCGGGGTTTGCTGCGCGCGTTCTGACTTCAGGCGCGAATAACAGCTCGCGAAATCCCTTCTACAGAGGGATCGCATGTTAATTTGGGCTGAGCTTTGGCGTTTCCGACCCCGATCTCACCTCTTCGGCGTGTTGGGGGGAGGTTGAAGACGCGTCGGTGGCAGGTTGAACGCCACCGTTTGCCCCTCAATCGGCATCGCCCACACCTGAAATCCGCGAGGATTCTGGCCTTGCCGGGCGGCCTCGGGCCAAAAACGAATCAGCAATAGACTGTCTTTTATTGATGGCGATTTGGGCCAGCGGGCGATTCGCAGGCGGTTTCTGACTTCGGCAGCTTGGAACGAGAGATTGGCAACCTTATTCCCTGTAACCACTTATGTATCGGAACGGCCGCTCCATCTCCCACGGCGGAGAGGCCGCTGAGTCAACGACATCGGCTCGCTCGCCTGTAGCTTCATCGACCAAACTGGGCAACGAATGCTGGCCGAGAAACCGCTCGTCAAGGCGGAAAATCTACAAAAGACAGTCTATTGCCTCATTCAAAGCGGCTTGGCGGCCCGGCGGCGGCCAAGCCGAGGCCCGAGGCCAAGCGGAGGCCAAGCGGACGGGAGGTCAAGCAACCAAGCGGTGAGGAGACGCATTACCATGGCATTTGCGTGTGGCAACCATCATCGAATTGGGAGCCACCGCGAGGCGCCCGGCCCCGCTTTCGCCCATCGACATCGAAAAGGGGACCACCGCAACGTGACCTACCCTTTCGCTTTGGATGGATTATTCCGAAGCGAAGGATGGGTACAGAGGATGTTGACGGTGAGAGATTTCGAACTGATCCCTCCGATTCCCTCCGCAACTTGCCACAGCGATCGGAGTTACACTGTTAGAGCTAGCCAGCCGGATACCTATTGGCTCACGGTCAGCTGGCTCGATGGAAATCGACGGAACCTGTTGGAGATACGCCATGCGACGCGACAATCCCAGCCAACCGATCTTTCCCATCCTGCCGCCTCCGCTTTCGCCGCAGCATCGACGGACTGTCGCCGTTCAACCACTCGCCCGCAGCCTAATCGCCCGCAGCCCACTCGTGACGCTTGGCGCCTCGCTGTTCCTGGCCTTGTTCAGCCCGTTCGCCGGCCCGTTTTCCGCCACGCTGCCCAGTCAGTCCTTAAGCCAAACGCCGAGTCTGTTTGCGGCGCGGTCGGCCGCAGCCGCGGAATCCACCGCTTCGAGCGTTTCCCGTCAGCCCTCCGCCACTCCGGCCAAGATCTCCCAAGTCGCACTCGAAGTGGACCGTCTGCTCGAACAAGAGACCGCGATCCCCACCGCCAAGGCGGCCGCCGCCGTCGACGACGAAACGTTCCTCCGCCGCGTATCGCTCGACCTCATCGGCCAGCCGCCCACTCCCGAGGAAACCACGTTGTTCGTGCTCGACACGGACCCCGACAAACGAGCGGCGACGGTTGAGCGGCTCTTGGCCGACCGACGCTTCGGCGAGAACTGGGGCCGTTATTGGCGCGATGTGATTTTCTTTCGCCGGACCGAGGACAGGGCGCTGATCGGCAGCGACCTGTGCGCGACCTATTTGTCCGAGCAGTTGAACAAGAACGTCTCCTGGGATCGGGTCGCGACCGCGCTCGTTACCGCCGAGGGCGAAGTGATGGAAAACGGCGCGACCGCGCTGTTCTTCGCGCACCGGGGCGAACCGGAAGCGGTGGTCGCGGAAGCGACGCGGATCTTCAACGGGATCCAGATTTCCTGCGCCCAGTGCCACGACCATCCGACCGACCGCTGGAAACGCGACGAGTTCCATCGCATGGCCGCCTTCTTCCCGCGGGTCGCCTTGCGTCCCAATCCGATGAAAGGACCGCTCGACCTCACCGTCGCGGCCACCAACTTCGAGCCGCGTTTCGGACAGCGGATGCCGGCGATGCGCGTTCGCGGAACACTGGAACATTACATGCCGGACCTCAAGGATCCGCAGGCCAAAGGCACGCTCATGCAGCCTGTCTTCTTCGTCACGGGCGAATCGACGCCGATCGGCACTCGAGACGACGCCCGTCGCGGCAAATTCGCCCAGGAACTCACCCGGCGGGAAAACCCCTGGTTCGCCCGCGCGCTGGTCAACCGCGTTTGGGCCGAACTGGTCGGCGAAGGTTTCTATGAACCGGTCGACGATCTAGGCCCCGACCGCCAATGCGTGGCCCCCAAAACGCTCGACCGACTCGCCAACGCCTTCGCCGACTCGAACTACGACATCAAACAACTGTTCCAAGTCGTCACCCAAACCGCCGCCTATCAACGTCCCAGCCGCAGCCGTCGCGTTCCCGACGACACGCCCTTCGCGGCCAACGTCGCCAACCGGTTGCGCGGCGACCAGGTCTTCAATCAGCTAACAAGCCTGCTCGGGATCGTCGAACCGCCTCCCGGAGCTGGCCTTGGACCCGGCGGGAATGGAGTGGGAGGCAACGGTGCCGCCGCCGCCCTGCGTCGCGGCCCCCGCTTCCTGTTCAACCAAGTGTTCGGATACGACCCAAGCAATCCCCGGGAAGAACAAGTCGGATCGGTCCCACAAGCCCTCGTGCTGATGAATTCGCCCATCATTAACGGCGCCATCAGCGCCCGCCGCGGCATGCTCGCCGGACTGCTCGCGCGGATCCCCAAAGACGACGACCTCGCCACCGAACTCTACCTCCGCACGCTCGGCCGCGAACCGAACGCCGCCGAACTGGCCACCTGCCGCGATCTCGTCAAGGAAGTGGGCGACCGGGGCGAAGCCTTCGAAGACATCCTCTGGTCGCTCGTCAATTCCACCGAATTCCTCCATCGAAAGTAAGGTGCGGTCAGAGTGCGAAGTGCGGAGTGTGGAGTGCGGAGTGCGGAGTGCGGAGTGCGGAGTGCGGAGTGCGGAGTGCGG
>JBIKVL010000012.1:0-14602 GCA_044356875.1 Pirellulaceae bacterium
CCGGGCTGGTCGGAAAGCGAATGATGCCGGCGATGCACGGCGCACCAGACGAGCGGCGAGCCTTGGACCGCTAGGGCCCCCATCATCATCCAAAACGCGCGCACCAAGCGGTGTGTCTCAAACGACCGATGGGTGATCAGACGGTGGAAACCGATCGTGATGCCGGAGGCGGTGAGGATCCAGCCGGCGACGAACATCGCCACGTAGCTCCAACCCATGAAGCCGTATTGCCAAGCGAGCGCCATACCCGCGAACAACCCAATAGGCGGCAGCACGACGGCCGCGAGCATGTATAGCTTTTCGCTTAACGCGGCCGGGGACGGTTCGGCGACGCGTTCCGCAGGCGGCGCATAGGCCGGGAAATCGGTCTGTTCAAGCTGTTCCGGGGACACTTCTTCGGCGATGGCCATGGTGCGAAACCTGCGCTCAGGTGAGGTGGGAGGTAATGTCGCGATCGAGCTCGACGCGACGATGCCATACCTACTGAATTTCGCCTCGCATGTCCCTGAGACCAGCCCCGATTCCCTCAGCTTTTACGCAACGTTTACCTCTTCACCAAGCTTTTACGTTGGGCCTCCCCGCCAGTGGGCGCCGCAAAGACGGAACTTGTGGAAAGAGTGGCGATTTTTCCCGTTCGGCGTTGCTGAGGCCGCTGGCTGGTCGAACTTCCCCTCCATGCGACGGTTGTTCTGGTTTGCCCTCTTTGTGGCCGCTGTCGCGGGGCCCTACTTGTGGTCCAATCCCCAAGTCGTCTCCGCTGGGAAGGCGCGTGCGCTGGCGCTTGTCCGGCAACTCACCGAGGTCCGAGATGGCTCCGAGTCCCGTGTTGCCGGCGGGCCCTACGAGGGATTCGTAACGGGCGATCCATCCGCCAGTTTCGGCCCCGTTGCTCCCGTTGACTCAGACGTTTCCCAAGTAAACCAGCTTGGGACCGGGAATGCGGAGGAGCCGAATCCGTTCGTCTCCACCTTCAAACCGGTCGACCCGCTGGCTGGTTTGCCACCGGCGGTCGACGGCGAGTCTCGAGCGGCACTCGAACGCGAAGGACCAAGGCTTGCCGGGCCGGCGATCGACAACTTCGACGCGTTGTTCCGCTTTGAGGTGGGACCGGAATGGGTGACCGATCACTGGTCACGCGTCTCGACCGTGCGTAGCGAAGAGGGATGGCAGGGGCTACGCGTACCGGTCGTCACCGGCATGGCCCCCGATGACCTGGCCGGTTCACTCACCTACTACTTCGATTCCTGGCGCCGATTGCAGCGAATCGCTTTTCGCGGCACGACCGGCGACGCGCGACGTGTCATCGCTTGGTCAGCGAGCCATGGACTACGCCGTGAACCCACTATCGCTGCCGAACTGTTCACTCGCCGTCGCAATGGTCGAGCGACCAGTGTGCTCGCCATCGAGCGGCCGGCGGTCATCTCCAGCCAACTGCCCAACCAACGCCAAGACGTATTGCTGGAACTCAGTCCTCCAGACAGCCGCGTGGACGTTAGTCGGGAAATGCAGGCTTGGCTGCGATTGAATCGACCCAGTCGTTGAATGGTTGCTGGGGCCGATTTGCGAAAAGAGCGACCGCCGTTGAGGGCGGGCGCTGTTCCGAATGACTATGGTTCCAACACCGCCGGAGTCGGCGTTGCGGTTGGAATCGGTGTCAAGGCTGGCGTCGGTGCTGCCCCAGGCGTAACCGCTGGGGTCGGAGTTGCCGTTGGCGGTGAGGTTACGGAACCGCCGTTCGATACCGCTTCGGGGCCTTCCCGCAGACGGGTTTCCAAGTGGCTCATGCGAGATTGCACTGTTCCAAGTTGTTGACGCAACTCGGAGAGCTCCTTCGCGACCTCGTTCGGCGAGATACCACCGTGGCTCTGGGATTGCCCGCTCGCGGGAGGGTGGCTGGGGCCGTTGAGCGCTGGTCCCGGGCCCGTCGCCGTTGGCGGGGAAGCTGCCGTTGTGGGGTTGTTGGGCCAAACCGAGTTGGCAGGTGGCGGCGAACCGGGGATTTGACCAGGTGGCACGCCGTACCCAGGCTGTTGGACATTACCGGGTGGCGGTCCGTACTGCGGTTGAGGTGTGTAGGATGGCTGCGGACCGTAGGGCGATGGAGCTGGATACTGGGACGGCGCCGGATATTGAGCTGGAGCCGGGTACGGCGACTGAGCGGGGTATGAGGGCTGCTGACCGTATTGAGGCTGTGGCGTGGACTGCGGTGACGACGCGGCTTGCCCCGATGGAGGTGGAGGGGCGTATTGCGGTTGGCCGTATTGTGTCAGCGGTTGCGGAGCGTACTGGGGAGTGTTTTGGGGAGTGTTTGGGAACGGCTGCCCAAGCGGCGGTTGGGGAGCGTAGTTCGGGGATGGTCCACCGGAAGAGGGCGGCGTGAACGGCGGGCGTTGCCCGTAGTTGGACGGTGGATTGGGAGACGCGTAAGGAGGCTCGGACGATGGCGAGACGTTGGGAGGTGAGAGCGCCGGTGAACTACTGTCTTCGGTCGTCGGAGGCATGACAGTGGGTGGCGGCAGTGGCGCTGGCAATTGCGCGACCAACGCGCCCGAGGACGCCGTTCGCGACTTCGGAGCGGCGCGTTTCGTGAGCACGGCGAGCACGGCTTGACGCTGGCCATTACGAGCCAATTCGAACGAGACACGAGAACCCGCCGGCCGCGATTCGAGAATCTGAGCGAATTGGTCGAGGCTTCGCACAGCGCGGCCTTCGATCGCTAGCAACTGGTCGCCAACGCGAATTCCCGCTCGCTCGGCGGGACTATTGCCTTTGACAATCACGACCGTCAATGCCCCCGAACGCGGGTCCTCTTCGGCGGTCATGCCTAAGTAGCCCGGCGCGACTGGAACGACGGTCGCTGAGTCGGCCGTTGAATCGCGGATTACCGTGTCTCCAGGGAATGGAGTAGCGTAAGCACCCTGGTTGGCGGCGATACTGGCCGAGCGGTCCGAATAGGGGGTGGCATAGCTTCCGGATGGATCGCCGCGATAGTTTCCAGGAATTGGGGGCGCTCGGAGTTCCCGCGGGGCCGCAAGTGCTGGCCGCGCAGCGACGGTGGGAAGAACGCGTTTCTTGAGGATCAACTGACCCACGGCCGGCCGCTGCGCGAAGCCAATCGCGATCGGCAATGCCGCCGTCAATGCCAGCCACCGGACGACGCGAAGGCGACGCGCGGGAGATCCGGACGAATGCCTGGAGGCAATGGGGCGGCTAGCGAACATTTCTCCCTCCTGCCGTCGCGTCGCAGGAGAAACGCGGGAGTCGCGCGTCGCGAATGAGCTCATGGCTTTCGATCCTTCGAGAGGCACCAGCATGTGTCGACGCTTTTGGTTATCGCAATGTTAAGCGTTGCGAGTTAAGAAGATCCGGAGAATTCCCGCGAGCGAACAGGGGAAGCTAGCGACAACTTTTCCACGTGACGGACGCCCTTGAAGCCTCCACTATGGCCCTACTTCACCAACCGCCTAACCGCCCGAAACCTTGTTGGCCCTAGAGGAAACGGCGTAACCCACGAAGCAATTCCCGATGCTGGCCCACCTCCGGACGCTAGCGTTGTTTGACAGCACTCTGTGCTAGCTTACAATCCGCCCCGTTCTTCCTGAACGCCCCGAATTCCCGGCTCAGCCGGACTCGCGAAATGCCGAAAAGAGATCGAACGGCGCCGCTTGCTTACCGTGAACTGATTGCCGGGGTAGAACGGCGAGCTGAGGAGTCTTAGGAACGTGGCCAAGGACGATAAGGAGATCGTGTCGCGTGTTTCCGCCGTGCTCGCCACGCAGCTCGGATCGGATTGCTTTGATCTATGGTTCGCCTCCCGGACCTCTCTCGCCTGGAATGGCGACAGACTTCAGGTTTTCGCGACAGACGTCTTCACCCTGGACCGGCTACGAAATAAATTGCGCGGGTCGATTGAATCAGCCTGCCGTCAAATCACCGGTTCCGCCGATGTCGACTTCCGTCTTGTGCCGGGACCCGCTTCCGGCGTTGCCGACCGTCCCGTCCCGTCCAAGCGGAATGCTGTGGCCCTATCCAACTCCGTTGATGAAACTACCGCCGTCGAACAAGCCGGCCAGGCCGCGGTTTCGCCCGGCACCGATGCCCCATCACCCGCGCCACCGCCGCTGGCCAAGATTCCCCGGGTGACCAAGAAACCAGCCGCGACACTTCCCGCCGCGACACTTCCTGCCGCGAAGACGCCTGCCCCGACAAATCGCACCGCGAAGACGCCTGCCGCGAAGACGCCTGCCGCGACAAATCGCGCCGCGAAGACGCCCGTCGCGACGACGCCTGCCGCGAAGACGCCTGCCGCGAAGACGCCTGTGGCGAAGACGCCTGTGGCGAAGATGCCTGTGGCGAAGATGCCCGCCGCGAAGATGCCCGCCGCGAAGATGCCAGCGGCGAAGATGCCAGCCGCGACAAGTCGCGCTGCGAAGACGCCTGACAGCAAGTCGCGTGGCAAGACCCGACCGCTCTTTGGCGAACTCGCGGAACCCACGTGCGAAACGGAATCTGCCCCTCCGAGCAGTGGTCGTCGACGTTCCACCCACGGTCCCGCCAAGGCGGCTCGATATCCCGTCGCGACGGTTTCCGCTAAACAATCGCCGGCCAAAGGCGTTGCCGCGAAGCTTACCGCGACCGGAGATTTGTCCGCGAAGACGGGTGCTGCGCGGAACGCATCATCGCGCAAGCCGCTGCCTTACGCGCGACCCCACAACGTCGCGACGCCGGTGTATCCGAACGCGTCGCTCGGTAGCGATTCCGCTCGCGACACAGCGTCGCGTCCGAGCGTCGGCGCCACGTCGGCGGAACCACCGAAGCGTCCCGCAATTCCACCTTCCGGTACTTTGCCCGCTCGTCAGCCAGCTCATTGGAGCCAGGTGGTGGCGGGGCCATGTAACCAATTGGCGTTGACGGCCGTTCAGTCGGTCGCGCGTCAGCCGGGCAGCGTATCGCCGCTTTATTTGTACGGACCGAGCGGCAGTGGAAAATCGCTGTTGGTCGATTGTCTGCTGCAGGATTCCCGACGGCGGTTTCCGGGACGGCGAGCCGTGATGTTGTCCGCCGAACAATTCACCAGCCAATTCGTGGAAGCGCTCAAGGGCACGGGGTTGCCGAGCTTTCGACGCAAGTACCGCGACGTCGACCTGTTGATCCTGGATGACATCCATTTCTTCGCCGGCAAAAAGGCGACTTTGATCGAACTGCAATCGACGCTCGACATGCTCCAGCGTGGCGGTCGGCAGTTGGTCCTCACCGCCGACCGTCCTCCCCAGGAAATCGCCGGTTTGGGGAAAGAGCTCGGCAATCGTTTGTGCGGGGGACTCGTCTGCCGGCTCGAACCGCCCGATGCGGAAACCCGGATGGGCATCCTTCGGCATCATTGCCAGCAACGGGGCGTTCAGGCGCCAGGCGCGGTGCTCGACCTTATCGTCGACGGCGTTCAAGGCGACGCGCGGCTTCTGTCCGGGGCGCTCTGGCGCTTGCAAGCGGCCAGCCAAGCTTGGGCGCGGCCGATCACCCGCGAGCTTGCGGAGGGCACGCTCGCCGATCTGCTGCGAGTTTCTCGGCGCGTGATCCGCTTGCCCGACATCGAGCAAGCGGTCTGTGAAGCGTTTGGACTCGATTCCCGCAGCCTGCAATCCGATGGCAAACAGCGGGCCGTGAGCCAGCCGCGGATGTTGGCGATGTGGCTAGCGCGTAAGTACACGCGGTCGGCGTTGTCGGAGATTGGCCAGTACTTTGGTCGCCGCAGCCACACGTCGGTGATCGCCGCGAATCGCAAAATCGACCAGCTAATGGACAGCGATGCGCCCATGCCACGCTCGGGCGGCGCCCAGGCCGCATTCCTGCAAGCCGCCCGCCGCGTCGATTTAATGCTCCGCACCGGTAGTTGACCCTGAGCAATCGCGCCCATTTTTACTTGAAAACCGGCGCTACCGCGAGCTCGCATGGGATGACTTGTTCAGGCTCTTGGGCTCGCTTGAGAGCTCTCACGGAGACACAGAGCCACGGACGAAAGTTCTTCGCTTGGAGCAGCCCAATCGCGGGTCGACACGTTTACCGTCGACCATCGAACGGACCGCGTTTTCACCGACGAACGCGGACACGCTGCATGTTCCGGAGAGATTCGCGAAGCTCTGGGGGCGGTGAGCACTTCGCCGTAGGGACGAAACGGCCGCGAGCGAGTAGCCCATCGCGGCTGAACGAAGGTGGCCACCAGGACCTGGTGGCCACCTCAAGAACTAACAGCAGCGCTCGCGGCTAGGCGAACTTGGTTTGCCCGGGCATCGCCACCGTGGGGACGGGAATCGAGCCCCATTCGTATTTGTCGGGGCCGAGCCGCGTCGGCGAATTGAGCACTTGTTCGGCGGTGAGCGACGCGCCGGTGTAGCAAGCTTCGCGGCCCATGATCGCCATCAGCGTGCTGGCCGTCATGTACTCGCCGTTGTTCAGGATCTTGCCGGCCCGAATGCCCGCGAACAGTTCCTTGTGTTCCACGTCGTACATGCTGGGCCGTGGACCACGGTATCGCCACGCGGTTCCGCCCGTTGGTTCGATCGAGTTCCGCAGAAGCGCCGCGCGGCCCTTCGAGCCGATCACGTAGTCGTCCACGTCGTTCGCGCAGTCCTGCATTTGCCGCGTGTAGGAGAAGCACTTGCGGCCGTCTTCCCATTCATAGCAAACGGCGAAGTGATCGTAGCAGTGGCCCCACTGCGCGTCGGTGCGGACTTGGCGGCCCCCCAAGCCAAAGCACTTGGCGGGCGCTTTGTCGCCATACAGCCACAGCGCCTTGTCCAAGCTGTGGATGTGCTGTTCAACGATGTGGTCGCCCGAAAGCCAAGTGAAGTACAGCCAATTCCGCAGTTGGTACTCCATTTCGCTCCACTTGGGATCGCGGCCGCGATGCCAGAGGGTGCCGGTGAGGTAGTTTTCCTGAATCGAGAGCACGTCGCCGATCGCGCCATCCAAAATACGGCTCATCGTCTCCCGCACCGCCAAGTCGTACCGCCAACACAATCCGGAGACGACGCTCAGGTTCTTCTCCCGGGCTTGCTTGACGGTTTCGAGCACGCTGCGGCAGCCCGCGCCGTCGACGGCCACGGGCTTTTCGCAAAACACATGCTTGCCAGCGGCGATCGCCGCCTTGAGATGTTCGGGGCGGAAATGCGGCGGCGTGCAAAGGCAGACGACATCGACGTCGGTAGCGAGCAGTTTCTTGTAGGCGTCGAAGCCATGGAAACCCTGTTCGGCCGGAACGGCATACTTCTCGCCGATCTGCTTGGAAAGCACGCCGCGGGCATGTTCCAATTGGTCGGGGAAGGCATCGGCCAGGGCCGTCAGCCGCACATTGTCCTCGGCCTTCATCGCGTTGACCGCCGCGCCCAGCCCGCGACCGCCGCAACCGATCAACCCGACCTTCAAGATATCGCTGCCCGCCGCATGCACCGCCGGGCCGGCGAGAGTCGTCGCCAGCGAACCGCCCACCATGGCGGCCGTCGAACCGGCGAGGAACTGCCGCCGCGACGCCGCGGCTCCATCAGCCGCGGCACGCGGCGCACCCTTGTTTACAGGCGTTTCGAGCATGAAAATCTCCAACCGCTAAAGGAACATGGCAAAATCGAACCCAGATGATAACCGCCTGGTTTTCGTGGCGGCAAGTCAGTCAAGTTTGCGGAGATAACGAAGGAATTCGGCGTCGAGCTTCCGCAGGTCGTTGCCGAAAGCCGCTTTGAATTCCGCGAGCCGTTCGTCGGGCGAGTCGAAGATCACCGGCGGCTTGCCGCCGATTCGCTTCACGTACGCGGCGTACTCCTTGCTTTTCGTGCGCAGCAAAAAGTAATGCAACGCCCACGCTTCCGCGTACGCGTCGATGGCGGTCGCCGGCTCGCGGAACCGCGTATCGTCGCGGATCAGTTGTTCGAGCGCGTCGGGGCCGCGCCGCGCGAGGTACTTGCGGAACTGGATCAATCGATTGCGATTCAAGCTGCCGATACTGCTCCAACCTTTGGCGCTTTTCAAATCGGGCGTCTCGAAGTAGACCGCCAGCCCCTCGCTGACCCACACCGGATTGTCGGCGAGCCGCGTTTGCAAGCCCCAGTTGAAGGCGAGTTGATGCGTCGCCTCGTGAACGATCGTGGCGACCATCGGGGCGGCCTCCGGCCGTTGCAACACTTGATTGATCAAGGTCGTCGAGTTGACGCGTTCGCCGGGCGGCCGTAGGCCCTCGACGCCGGTCAGGTCGTACATGTTCACGCGGTTGGTCGACGGACTGTAGTAGCCGACGATGGAAGTCGCGGCGGCTCCCAGTTCGCCCCGCACGCCCCGCACGTACGATTCCTGGCTGTCGAAAACAAGCGCCACCAGCGGAAACTCGGGGACCTTCAAATCCACTCCCCGGGCATTCCAAAAAGTCTGGAATCCCCGATGGAGCCGTTCGTAGAGCGCCCCGCACCACTGCGCGTAGGCCAGCGACGTGTTGTAGCCAATCAAATAGTTGGCCGTCGTATGGATGCGAAACCCGGCCGGCAGGTCGGCGAGCAACCGGTTGGTCATCTCCTCGCGTGTCAACGCTCGAAAAGCCTCGTCGTCCGCCCGACGATCGACGAACTCCTCGGGCTGAAGCGGCCACAGGACCCCATCGGCCGTTTGCAGGACGACGCCGCCGTCCTGCGCTTCCGCGATCACGCGACCCGCCAGCGGCCGCTTCCCGCCATCCCGCGTTACGACCACGTGGTCCAGCGCGTTCGCTCCCCCCGCCACGCCGCTGACGATCGCCGCCGCCACGATCGCCGCCGCCATGATTCCGACAGCCGCGAACCCGTCGCCCGCGAACCGGCCACAAAGCGTGCCGCGCATCCGCCGGACGCAGACGGTCGCGACCGAGTGGCCGGCCGTCGAGTCTCGCGCAGCGCGGCTTGGCGGCGCGGCGGCACTGGCTTTCATTCCCATAAACGGTCCTTCCGCGTTAGCAGGTGGAAACCTCCCGCCAGTATGCCGAAAACGGCGAGCGACGCCAAACACAATCCAGCCAAACGGTCGTCCACGCCCGCGTGAATGAGTTGAAAGGTGCGAACCGCGACCGGCGAGACGCGGGCAGGCGCCAACAGCACCGTCGATGTCAGATCCCCGGCGGCTAAACACCATGCCAGCAAGCCGATCGCGGCGAGCGTGCGGCGGCGGAGTGGAGCGGCGATGGCGAAGAATTGCCGCCACGGACCGAGCCCGTCGAGCGCGGCGGCATCCAACAACTCGCGCGGCACAGTTCGCCATGCTTGCCAGGCAACCGCGCCACACAGCGGGGCGGCTCGCACCGCCAACACGAACACGACAATCGCCAGCGAGCGTTCCGCCAGCAGATCGAGCGGCTCTGACAACCAACTCGGCCACCACGAACTGAGCCGCAGGGCCGACACGGCGATCGCGAAGCTCGGACCGGGAAGGGCGGTCAGGAACGCGGCGATGGAAAAAACCAAGGCGAGCCCTCGAGGCGAATTCCGCAGCCGCCAAACGATCGCCGGCACGACGAGCGTCACGGCCAGCGCCGTCAGGCCGCCAATCGCGAAGGTCCAGGCGAATTCAATGCGAAACTCCCACGGGGTGCTGGCGAGAACCTCGAGTGCGTGAGCGGGCGACCAGCGGCGGACCCATCCGCCTTCCACCGGCGTCGCGACGCCTCCGAGTTTCCAGACCAGGCTGCCGAGCGGCAACGCGAACGCCGTGCCGATTAGACCGCTGACGCTCGCCGCAAGCAGTCCACTCCCCGGCCACCGACGTGGCGGGGCAGGGCGGCGGATCAGCGAACGCGATGCGGCGTGCCAGGGCGCCGCGAGGCATAGCATTCCCAGCACGAGCAGCGCGATCAGTCCAACGCCCGGCGCGAGCCGGAACGCCGCCCGCGCGGGATCGGGGTCAAGCGCGAAATCGCTGTAGAGGACTTCGGCGAAAGTGCGAATCCGAAACATGTCCGTGATGGTCATTTCGCCCGAGACTTGAGCGACAACCCAGGCCGCCGCGATCCATAACGACCCACGCACGCGGGGCAAAAGCACCGTTCGGGCGGCAAGCGTGGGCGGGCCATCCAGCAGCGCGGCGTCCACGAGCTCCGGTTCGACGCCCCGCAGCCCCAACCCCACAATCAACGTGACCCAGGGCCAAGCCGCGATCGCGTGATAGGCGATCGCGGCCGTCCAGCCGTCGAAGAGCGGCGCGCCGCCCAGGCCAAGCATCGGACCGATCCAACCCTGCCGCCCAACGGCGGCATCCCATGCGGCCGCTTGCAGGTACAAAGGCAGGGCGAGCAATCCAGCCAAGGCCCAGAGCGTTAAACGTCGTCCGGGCCAATCCACCGCGAACCCGACCCACGCTGTCGCCGCGCCAACGGGGACGGCGATCGCCAGCACCGCCACGCACAACAGCAACGTGTTCGCCAACAGAGGCAGCACGGCGCGTTAACGCTCCGCAACAGCGGCGCTGGCCGGTAGCAGTTCGTCGGTCAGACGCGCGAGATACTGCATCACGCTGTCCGGTCCACTGAACCCGATCACCGTCTCGTCGAGGTCCATCTGCCGCGAAATCAACCGGCCCGCATCCAGATCGAACTTCACCGAGCCCTGAGTCAATCGCTGAACCAATTGCGCATGCACTTTCGGATCGTCGATCGGCGTAAGCACTTCGGTCTTGATGCCGATCGTCGCCACCCCCGTTTCCACCTTTTCCAGCGTGTACGTCTGCCGCGTCTGCACCCGCTGCACTCGCCCATCTTCCAGTCGAATACGAATCTCATCGGGCACGTTCCACCGCGCTCCAACCTTCATCTCCTTCTCGGGAAATGGAATCGTCAGCTCGCCCAATCCAGGGTTGAACTGCGACTGCTCGCTGTCACGCTTGACCACCCGCCCAAATCGATCGATCGTCACCGTCGCCAACGGCACCCCAACCGACTTCGCGGCGATTTCGTATTCGCGGGGAGGCGTCGCGTCGGTGCGGCTGTTATAGCGAACCTCCTGCCGGCCCGTGACGCTTTGCCACATGTCCACTTCGTCCACCGTGTAGACGAAAGAAATGTTCCCGTCGTCATCGACCGACGTCACCCGCCACGATTTCGTGGAAGCGCTCCGCGTCTTCGCCGACTGCTCACTCCCCCGGATCTTCGTGTCAACCGTGACGAGGTGCGTCACCTTCCACCGCTGCGTCTCGCCCGCCGTCGCGCGGTAGGTGAAGGTGTACGATTGCGAGTTCGCCAACTGCCGCGCGGCCGCTTGCAACTGCTCCGACAACGCCTTGCCCGGTTTTTCGCTGCCCGGCTTTTCGCTGCCCGGTTTTTCGCTGCCCGGCTTTTCGCCTGTCGTTTTGTCGCCGCCAGTCTGACTGTCGCCGGTTCTATCGCCGCTTTTGTTGTCGTTTGAATTCGATCCGCTGGCATCGGCACCGCGAGTGGTGCTCACCGGCGTGGTGGCTGCGCTGGTCGATTTTGCCTCGCTGGTCGATTTCGCCTCGCTGGTCGATTTCGCCTCGCTGGTCGCGGCGTCATCGGCGTGGAGTCGTCGTGCATGTCGAGCGCCATTCGGGGCGCCTAAACAGACGGCTAAGAAGGCCGCGACGGCCATCGTCACGCCCAGCCGACCAGTTGTTTCCACGTTCCACATCGTTCGCCTCCTTGCGAATCCTTGCTGTCACGCGCCTGTGTCGTCGTCCTAGCCCCGCAATCGACCGCTCCAGCCGAGCTTCTCCCGGAGCGTGCGGTAATAGCTGTGCCCGCGTACTTCAACCAATTGAAACGTCATTTCCGCCCGCTGTACTCGGACCCGATCATGGGCTTCCAGCACGCACAGCAGTTGCCCATCCACCACAACCGAGGTCGCCGCCAGCGGCCGCTGCACCACCAGTTCATAAATCCGATCGGCGTCGTCAACTACTGGACGAACGGTGAGCGTATGTGGATTGATCGCCGTGAACACAAACGCTGGCAGGGTCTTCCGCAGGATTGGACCGCCGGCCGACAGGTTGTGGGCCGTCGACCCGACCGGCGTGCTCAGGATCAAGCCGTCGCAACTATAAGTCGTTGCCAATTCCGCGTCAACGTAAAGTTCGATGTCGAAGATCGAGTAGGGAGGGCCACCGAGGATCGCAGTTTCGTTGAGGCCGATCGATTGGTGGAGCGGCGCGCCGCCGCGCAGAACAGTGCAATCGAACATGAGATGGTCCGCGATCAGACACCGCCCGGTCGCGACTTCCTCCCACACCGCGGCGAACTCGACAGGCGCAAGGTCGGCGAGAAAACCGAGCTTTCCGAGATTCACGCCGATAATCGGCCGTTGGTGCCGTTCCATCCGTCGAGCGGCCCGCAGGATCGAACCATCGCCGCCCACCACGATCGCCAGATCGAATTGCGAATCGCGTAGATCGATCGCGAATTCCAAATCAACCGCCACGACATCGGAGTGCTGGCGGATCGTTGGCAGGAGATTGTCCACGGCGGCGATCACCGTGGCCCGGTCCCCTGGACCAAGCACAACGACCCGCGGTCGTCGATCGCCAGCCCAGGATGCGTTTCGCGACATGATGGGAGCCTTAGACCGAGTTCGTCGCGTTGGCCGCCGACGCCTGACGCGCGATCCCCGGCTCCAGCCCCAACTCCGCCGCCATCTCCCGGCCAGCTCGGGCGAGGCCGACCGCGTCGAGTCCCAATTCCGCGAGCAATTCCTGACGATCGCCGTGCTCGACGAACCGATCCGGCAAACCACAGCGCCGCACTTGATGGGTTGACAATCGCATGTCAGCCGCCGCCTCCAGCACCGCGCTGCCGAAACCGCCCGTAAGGCAGCCCTCCTCGACCGTGATCACGAATCCGCATTCGCGGAGCGCTCGGCCCACGATATCCCGATCAACCGGCTTCACGAACCGAGCGTTCACAACGCCCACATCCCAGCCTTCCTTGCGCAGCAAGGCCGCCGCCGCCAAGCCTTCATGCAGCAGCGTGCCCGCACACAGGAAGACGCCATCCCGGCCCCAGGAGAAAACCTCGGCACGCCCCACCTCCAGGTCGGAACGGGGCAGATCCAGCGATTTCGCGGTCGCCTTGGGATAGCGGATGCCGAACGGATGCGGCTGTTCCATCGCCAATTCAAGTAGCCCACGGAGATCGTGTGGATCACCCGGCGCGGCCACAATCATGTTCGGGAAAATCCGCATGTACGCCAAATCGAAGGCGCCATGGTGCGTGGGGCCGTCGGGGCCCGTCAATCCGGCGCGATCCATCAGGAAAGTCACTGGCAGGTCTTGCAACGCAACCTCTTGGAACACTTGATCGAAGCTGCGTTGCAGGAAAGTGCTATAGATGTCCACGATCGGACGCAAACCCGCCTTCGCCTGTCCCGCCGCGAACGCCACCGTGTGCGACTCGCAGATCCCCGTGTCGAAGAATCGCGTCGGGAAGTCGTCGCGGACCGACTCGAGCTTGTTGCCTTGGCACATGGCGGCGGTGAGCACCGTGACGTCGGACCGCCGTGTCATCTGTTCGCGGATCGCGTCTTTGGCGACGTCCGTGTACGCCGGCGAACCGCCCGCCGACTTCACAACGGGCCCGCCATCCGTTCGCTCGAACGCGGGCGGCGTATGGAAAAACACCGGATCGCAGGCGGCCGGCTGAAAACCGTGCCCTTTCTCGGTGACCACGTGCAGCAACACGGGGCCCTCGAGCTGCCTGACCATCTTCAGGTACTTCCGCATCAGCGCGATGTTGTGCCCATCGATCGGTCCGAGATAACTGATCCCCAATTCCTCGAACAACATCCCGCCATGCAAGCCGGCCTTCACGCCTTCCTTCACCTGTGCCAGGAATCGTTCCACCGGATCGCCCAGCAGCGGCACCTTGTTGAGCACCCGCACCACTTCGTTTTTAAGGCCCGTATAGAACGGGTTCGACCGCAGCCGATCCAGGTAGTCGGCGAGCCCACCGACCCGCGGACAAATCGACATCTTGTTGTCGTTCAGCACGATGAGCAGGTTCTTGCGGAACGGCTTGGCGTTGTTCAACGCCTCGAACACGATGCCCGAGGGGAAGGCGCCATCGCCAATGACCGCGACGGCGTGCCGTTCGTCCTCGCCCCGCAGCAAATCGCCGCTCCGCAGACCCATCGCCGTTGAAACGCTGCAACCCGCGTGGCCCGTCATGAACAGGTCGTACTCGCTCTCGTGCGGATTCGGGTAGCCCATTAGGCCACCTTTGGTTCGAATCGTGTCGAAGTCGCGATACCGGCCCGTGACCAACTTGTGCGGATAGATTTGGTGACCCGTGTCCCAGATCAAACGATCGCGTCGGAAGTCGTAGACACTATGCAACGCGAGGCAAAGCTCCACCACACCCAAATTGGAAGCGAAGTGGGCGCTACGCGTGCTCAGCAAATTGCAGAGCACCTCGCGGATCTCGCCCGCCAACTGCTCCAAGTCCCGCACGGAAAACCGCTGAAGCGGTTCGGCGGACGTGAGTTCCGGCAGTAGCTTCGCCATGGCTAGCGATTCCTTTCCAAAACGAAACGGGCTAATCCCACCAATTGTCGCGACGCTTCGCCCCACGGAGAAACGGCGGAAACGGCGTCCCGAA
>JBIKVL010000500.1:0-4206 GCA_044356875.1 Pirellulaceae bacterium
GGCAAGATGCCCGCGAATGTCGTCAACGCCGCGGAAATTTCCAACCTACATTCGCGCGAAGTTTTGCAGCATGAGTAACGCGGTCGCGGGACTCATCGACGCCAGCATCGGCACCTGAGCCCGCAATATGGGCGACTGCAGCATCACAAGCAACTGATCGGTCGAGTAAGTCTGCAACAGCGTCCTAGCGAATTGCTGCAGAGCGGCCGGGTTGCTGAGCGGATTCGGACCAAGACTCGCGATGAGGTCCACCAGCGGATCAACCGGCGGCGGCGCAACCGGCGGCGGCGCGACGGGTGGTGGCGCGACGGGTGGTGGCGCGACCGGTGGTGGCGCGACCGGTGGCGGCGCGACGGGTGGCGGTGTGACCGGATCGACAACCGGATCCGTAACGGGCACGGCAGTCGACGGAGAACCGGAGTTGCCGAACAGCAAACCGCTCAGCCAACCGGTATTCGCGAGCCAGCTGAGATTGGCGGGCAGTTCGACATTCCCCAGCAGCCCCAGGTTGGCGGACAGACCGAGATTCGCGAGGAGGCCGAGATTGGCGGGTAGTTGCAGACCGCCGGGGAGTTGAAGATTCGCGGGCAGCGTAAACCCAGCGGGAAGCGTCAGGTTCGCGGGCAGTTGCAGGTTGGCGAGCCAATCGAGGTTCGTGAAATCGCCCGCATTCGCGAGCAGCTCGGGCAGCCGTCCGACGTACTCGTCCGCGAGCTGGCGGAGTTCGCTGATCGACGGCAACTCAAGCGTATTGGGCGCGAACGCGTTGACGAGCGTTTCGACGTTGCCGAGCAGCGAGTCGAGATCGGCGTCGGTCAGGTCGATTTGGTCGTACATCGCCGTCAGGTCGGCGACGAGCGAATCGATCTCCGCCTGTGGCACATTCAAGGTCTGAATCAACTGGCGAATTTGCTCTTGGACGCCGTCGATGTCGGCGGTGGACAGTTCGCCATCAGCGATCGAAGCGAAGAAAGCATCCTTCACGACATCCAATTGCTCGGCCGTCGGCAAGGTGACTCGATCGATCAGTTCGCGGACGCGGGCGACAGCGTCCATGACCTGCTCGGGCGGAATGTCGCCGCGGACCCGCAGCGAATTGAGGCCTCGGAACAGCGAGTCGATGGCGGATCGCTGCGCGGGAGGAAGGCTGTCGAGGGAGTCGCCAAGGAAACCTTCGACGGAAATCGATTCCGCGCCATGGCTGTTGATGCGATTGATAATTCCCAGCGCGTCGAGCGGCGTTAGCGTTTGGTCGCCATTGATATCGAATCGAGCCGGCGCCATCGCGGCCCGGCCAGGGAATTCGCCGGCCCCGCCAATGCGACTGCCGCGAACCGCGCCCGATCCGCTGCTGTTCAGCTGGTTGATGATTTGAAGGGCATCGAGCGCCGTTACGGCGCCGTCACCGGACACGTCCAGCGCCATCAGGAATCGGAAGTGTTCGAAGTCGGCGGCCATCGCCAGACGATCGTCGAGCCGTTCGAGCCGACCGACAAGCCGACGCAGCGGGCGCGGCTGGTAAGCGAGCGATTCCCGGACGCGGGGCGCGGTAGGGCGGTGGAAGAGCGAGCGGAGGAACATCTGCGTATCTCCACGAGCGTACAGTCGACGACGCTAGGGCTAATTGGACCAAGCAACATTCTCTGTGTCGGCAATAGGATACGCTGTCGTGAAGTCTGGCCGCAAGTCGATAAGTGGCCGCCCGACAGGGTCACAGGGTCACTTGCGACGGCCGTCGGATGGCGCCATAATCCCGACCAGTTCGTAGTTGTCTTGGCGGCGTGGTTGCTTGCCGTCGTCGCGTCTGTACGTATGTCCCCGTAGCTCAATTGGATAGAGCGTCGGCCTCCGAAGCCGAAGGTTACAGGTTCGACCCCTGTCGGGGATACTTCTCACCCTTGGGCGACAGGATTCCACTGACTGTCGCAATCATTCTCGCCTAGTCAGTTCTGGTGTCGCGTCGCCAATCTGGCTTTGCGACCCCGCTAGCGCCTCCGGCTTGACGGTACACGAGCGTGGCGGCAAACGAAAACGTTTTCCGGAGCGACGTAAGCCGCCCGGCAGCGGTCCGAACGCGTGTAGCGCCGCTGCCAAAAACGTTGGCGTCAAAGCATCCGTGCGACGTAAGCCGCCCGGTAGCAGCTTGCACGTGTGTGGCCCCTAAACTTGGCACCGCGTCGCTGGCTGAGTAGCCGGCGCAAAAAAGAGGCCCTGTTTCAAATACGACCTGCCCCCTTTTCCTCCGTGCTATCGCAGCTTCCAGCTTTCATCGAAGAAATCGGCCTTCACGATCTTTCCCGGCCAGACGGTGCCTGGTGGCGTGGCGAGGTCCACAACCGCCCAGTCGGGCAAAACGGGGATTTGCCGGGCGTTGTTGAGGTGGGTGTATTCGCGGAACGTGAAGCCGCTGTTGAGCACCACGTAGCGTTGGGGATTAAGCGGATTCGGGTAGACCGCGATGAGTGCGTGGCGGTCACCGGCAAACGAGTCGCCACCGACCTTGATCGCTTCCTTCGTCCAACTCATGGGCAGCTTGCCGATGATTTTGGTTAGGAGCGTGTTGCTGGCCGGATCTCCCCACAGCACAAGGTTGTGGCGGGCGATATCGTCGTCGGTCAGTTGCCGGTCTTCCTTCACGCGGACATTGCCGCGGAAATGGCGCCGCCACTGCTCTTTCGCGCGTTCCATTTCCGCGTCGACCCAGACGGCGGTCGTCTCATGAAAACCTTGGCTCGACGGATGCACGAATAGAAACGATTCGAGGAAGGCGTCGTCGATGGGACCTTGCAGCCCATGGCGTTTGCGCAATGCGTCGTCGCCGCCGACCGGTCGTTGGCCCGCCTTCCAGCCATCGGCCGCGCGATGGAACGCCGCTTGCCAGGACCAATCGCTGGCGGGACGCTCGCCGACCATCGGCTTTCCGTCGATGGTCACGGTGACGGGGCGCCGCAGATCGAATGGGGCATGGCCGGCGGCGAAGTCGAGCGTCAGGGCGGCGATGCCCTGGGTCTGAATCGCGATCGCGTTCGCCGCTCGGTCGACTTCCGCCTTCACGCGTCCCTGTTCCCAGTGGCGGACAAGCTCGTCGATTGTCAGCCAATGCAGGCGGTTGTACTTCAACGTGTAGGTGACGAAATCCAGTTTTTCGGGGTTTTGCTGACGGCCGGCCTTCGCGAGCGCCGCAAGCCGCCGTTCCACCTCGTCGCGGGCCTGGGGATGGTAGCTATGGCCCGTTTTGGGCCCGATCACATGGAGCAGCCGCAAGTTTTCGCGGCTCATCGCCTGCTCCATGATGTCAGCCGCTTGCTTTTGCGAGTCGTTCTCGCCGCTGTACGCGACCGTGGGGAGGTGCGCCAGATTGGCGGCCCATTCGTTGCAGTCGTACAAGCGGTAGAGTTGCCGCTCCCACGGTTGCGGACTAAGCGTTTCTTTCTGGAAGACGCGGAGGAATTCCGGAGTTTCGGAAAATCCCGCGCCCGGATTGGCGGCGAAAAACTGGTCGGGATAGTGGACCGCGAAATGCCATGCGCCGGCGCCGCCCATGGAAAAGCCGCGAACCGCGATGCGATTGTCGTCGATGCGATAGCGGCGTTTGGCGGACGCGAGCGCTTCGAGCACGTCGACTTCGCCGGCCAATTTGAACGCGTTGTTCCAGCGGCCGTAGGGATGCAGCACAAAGGAGTCGGCCGGCGTGAACGTGCCCGGGCTGGCGGCTCGGTCGCGTAGGAAATTGACTTCCGTCAGCGTTTCCCCGCGGCCATGGAACCAGAGATCAAGCCGAAAACGTCCGGGGCCGCGGTCGGAATAGCTGGGCGGGACCACCATGCCGTAGGGCTGCACCGAGTCATCCAGTTTCGAGACATAGCCCCGCACAACCAGTCCCGTCGCGGAGGTCCAGGGCGCTTGGCCGTCCAGCAATTGCCGGCCCCGCTGCTCGCCGATTTCCAGCAACCTGGCCGCGTCATCGATTTCCTTGGGCTGATGAAATTCCTGATAGGACAAGGCGTCCTGAACCGCTTTGTGGTAGATCGCCACGTCAGGCCAGAGTTCGCGGGTCAGCGGATCGGTTCGCTTCCGCAACGACTCGACGATCGCTCCGAGCTTGCCCAATCCGACTTCAAGCAGTTCGCGTTTTTCCGCAGGAACTTCGACGCCCAACTTGGGAAGCCGTCGGACTGTTAGCGGATTGTTGTCCGCCGGTCCGTC
>JBIKVL010000501.1:0-4199 GCA_044356875.1 Pirellulaceae bacterium
GCCGTCAGCAACCGCCGGTTATCTGGCGACATTGCGACCACCGTCACTTCCTGCGCGTGGCCATGCAAGGTGAGCACTTCCTTGCCCGTTCGCGGATCCCAGACCTTGACCGTCCGATCCTTGCTGCCCGTGAACGCCCGCATTCCGTCGCGGGAGAACGCGACCGCCGTCACCGCCGACGAATGGCCCGCGAGCGGTTCGCCGATCTGTTTGCCCGTGGCCGCGTCCCACAGCCGCGCGGCGCCATCCTCGCTGCCCGTCAGCAGCCAGCGTCCATCGTCGGAATAGACCGCGCGGAGCACCGCCTGAGTGTGGCCAGCGAGCACGAACACCGTCGCGCCGCTCCGCACGTCCCAAACCCGCGCTGTCCTGTCCATGGACGCCGTCACCAACCGAGCGCCATCCGGCGAGTACCCGATGTCGGCGACCGCCGCTGTGTGGCCGCGAAAAGCCAGCAGCGACTCGCCCGTCGAAACATTCCAGAGCCGCGCTGTGCCATCGTCGCTGGCGGTCGCCACTTGCTGGCCATCCGGAGAAAACGCCGACGCGTTGACGAACCGGTTATGAGCCCCTTCCAACTTGCGAAGCGTCGCGCCGGTCGCTGCGTTCCACAGCCGCGCGGCACTATCCCAACCGCCCGTCACCAGCGTCTTGCCATCCGGTGAATACTGCACGCTCGACACGGCCGATTGCGGCGCGAAGGTGACAAGCAATTTGCCGTCGTCGGCGTTCCACAAATGCGCCTCCGCGCCGCCCACGCTCAGAATCCGATCGCCAGTCGACGCGAACGTCGCGGACCAGGCGAGCAACGAGGTCGCCGCCAGGTCGAGCAGCGGACCGGCGGCCCCCTTTCGCGAGAGTTCGCGTCCGTCGTCCGCGCGCCACAACCGAATCTTGTTGTCCGCGGTCACCGTCAACACGCGTCGGCCGTCGGCGGACATCGCGACGCCGGTGACGGCCGGGCCCCTGCTCAGCAGTTGGCGCCGTTCAACACCCGTTCGCAAATCCCAAACCCGAACCACTCGATCAGCACATGCCGTGACCGCCGTCAGGCCGTCCTGGGAAACGGCAAGTCCCGTGACCGCCGCGGGATGCTTGAGGACGCGACGAGTGTCCTCGGCACCTTTCGCGACGTCCCAGAGAGCGACCGACTGATCGAGGCTAGCGCTGGCCGCCCACACCCCGTCGCCGAGGAATTCGATCGCGGTGATGGACCGCGAATGCGAACGCCCCTCCCACACAGTCTTGCCATCAGCCAGAGTGACCAAACGGACGCGCCCGGATCCGTCGCCCGTCAACGCTCGACTCCCGTCGGGTGAGATCGCGAGCGCCGTGAAGTCGGAGGGAAAGCCACGAAACTCGCGATTCAGTTTTCCGTTCGGGCTCCAGATTCGCAGACTGCGTTCATTGCTGCCCGACACGATGAAGAGACCGCTAGGGGCCAACGCGACGGCCGCATGGGGACCTGTTCCGTCGAGCGTAGCCTGCTCGGCGCCGGTCGCGATGTCCCAAACTCGCGCGGTGTTGTCGACGGCCGCCGTCAGCACGCGTTTGCCGTCGGGGAACGCCCAGGCGCCGGAGGCCAGGAACTTGTGGCCTTCGTCGAACGTCCGCAGTTGTTGTCCCGATTCCGTGTCCCAGGCGATCGCGGTCCGGTCGCGGCTCGCGGTGACCACTTGTTTGCCGTCGGGCGAAAAGGCGGCCCCCAGAATCGAGTCCAAGTGGCCACGAAGCGACCGTCCGCCCAAGACCTTCATCTCTTCGTACCGGGCGATGCCCCAAACTTTCACTTGGCGGTCGAGCGACGCGGAGACGATCCGTTCGTCGCCCGGCGCGAACCGCGCCGCGGTCACGCGTCCGGAATGGCCGCGGAATTTTTTCAGCAAGCGCCGCTGGCCGACATCCCACAAGGCGACCACGTTGTCATACCCGGCACTCGCCAGCAGCCGGCCATCCGCCGAGAACTGCACGCTGCGCACGGCGGCCGCGTGTCCTTGAAGAATGGCGATCGCGTTCGAGGTGGTTTGCTTCGAGTTCCCGCTGGCACGGTCGGCGGAGCTGGCTTCCGCGGACAGCGCGGCGGCGATGTCGACCTCACGCAGCGTGCGTGGATCCCACAGTTGAATCCGCTGATCTTGACTGGCAGAGGCGACAAGCGTTCCGTCGGGCGAAAAGGCCGCGGCCAGCACCGGGCCGCTATGGCCGAGGAATGGCGGACTGGCCGAACCGCTGGCCACATCCCATACGATCGCCGTCCCGTCTTGGCTGGCGGTGACCACGCGTCTTTCGTCCGCCGAGAACTCGGCCGACCACACCCACCAATCGTGGCCGCGAAACGCCTTGGAGCTGCCATCACGCAGATTCCAGAGGCGGGCGGTGTTGTCGTACGAGCCGGTAAGCAGGCGTTCGCCATCGCGGGAGAATCGCACCGACAGCACGGCGTCGGTATGGCCCTCCAAGCCGCCCAAACGACGGCCATCACGAGCGTCCCACAACGATATGTACTGCGGTTTGTCGGACGAGCCGATCGCCAGTCGGGAGCCGTCGGGCGAGAAGGCGACGGCGAACACTTCCGCGGCGCCGGTAGCGATCCGCACGGGCGGTTTGTCCGCATTGAGTTCCATGATCCACACCGAGCCACCCCAGCCACCGACAGCGATCCGCTGGCCGTCGCGGGAAACGTCGAGGGTTTCGAGCGGGGCGTCGGTTCTGACGGTGCGTTCGTCGCGGAGGCACAGATAGCGTAGACGGCCCCACTCCCAGTTTCGCAAGTGGGGCGGGCATTCCTCCAAGAGCGTGAGGGCGAGGTCGAACGCGTTCTCGTCGATCTTGGCGGCGGCAAGCCCGAGCCGCGCGACATAGGCGGCGTACTCTTGCTCCACCCTAGCCCGCTCGGCGTTCCTCCGTTGAAGTTCCTCCTCGGCGCGGGCGGCAACCGCGGCGATCCGCGCCATCTCGGCCTTTTGACGCTCGATCGCCTCCTGCTTTTGAGCGGCGACGGCGGCGACGCGGGCCATTTCCGCTTTTTGGCGTTCGACAGCCTCCTGTTTTTGCGCGGTAACGGCGATCATTTCGGCCATCTCGGCCTTCTTACGTTCCGCTTCTTCCTTCTTCTTGGCGTCTTCGGCGGCGATCCGCGCCATCTCGGCCTTTTGACGCTCGATCGCCTCCTGCTTTTGAGCGGCGACGGCGACGACGCGGGCCATTTCCGCCTTTTGACGCTCGACGGCCTCTTGCTGCTGGGCGGCGACGGCGACCATCTGGGCCATCTCGGCCTTCTTGCGTTCCACTTCTTCCTTCTTCTTGGCATCTTCGGCGGCAATCCGCGCCATCTCGGCTTTTTGACGCTCGATCGCCTCCTGCTTTTGGGCGTCTTCGGCGGCGACACGCGCCTCATCGGCCTTCTTACGCTGGACCTGCTCTTGCTCGCGGGCCTCGTCGGCTTTCTTTCGCTCTTCGATCGCCGTGTTTCGTTCGTTCACGGCAACCAACTCTGCACGCCTCGCCCGGTTGGCCTCCGAGCGAATCCAAAAGAAGGCGATGGTGACGATCGCCAGGATCGACGCGACGAGCGCGACGCCGACACGACGGGCCGTTTGCAGGCGTCGTTGACGCGAATTCCGCTCATCGCGGGCGTGGACCAAGTCCCGCCGCAGATCCGCGTGCTGGCCATCCTGCCCTTCCAGCAATGACAGGCCGAGGTCATAGTCGCCGGCTCGTAGCGCCGCCGCGGCGTAACCATGGATCGCTTCGACGACGCCCGCCTTCGCCCGCTGGTTGCCCTCCCAGAGCGCGACCGCTTCCTGGTAAGCGAACAACGCCCGGGAGAACAGGTCATACTTGCCCGATTCCCGCGCGGCAGCCAGATCCTCGCCGGCCCGGGTTGCTAAGGCGATGCTCTCCGAATGCGCTTGATAGTCGCGAATCGCTTGCTGGAATTCGGGAACGCAGAGATAGCGATTCGTTTGCTCCGTCGCCATCGCCTTGAGCGCGATGTCGACCAACTCGCCCGTCATTTCCGTCGGCACGATCACGTTGTTCGCGGACGCCATCAGGCATTCCATCACCGTCGCGCCCGTGTGCGGTCGATGGCCGGTGACGATCTCGTAGAGGATGGCGCCGAGGAGATAGACGTCGCTCGTTTCGTCGATTTGCTCCATCGGCCCCACGGTCATTTCGGGCGCCATGTAGGCGGGCGT
>JBIKVL010000502.1:0-4174 GCA_044356875.1 Pirellulaceae bacterium
CAGGCACCTATCGCTTTTCGCTCGCTCTGCCATCAGCCGAGCCGCGCCAGCGGCCGGTTCGCGGAGGCAATCAGTGCCAGGCACCTATCGCTTTTCGCTCGCTCTGCCATCAGCCGAGCCGCGCCAGCGGCCGGTTCGCGGTGCAACACGGCCCATGCGCCGAACCAGGCAATCAGTGCCAGGCACCTTTCGCTTTTCGCTCGCTTTGCCATCAGCCGAGCCGCGCCAGCGGCCGGTTCGCGGTGCAACACGGCCCATGCGCCGAACAATCGAGCGTTCGCGCCGACAGCGAAAAGTGCCTGGCACCGATTGGCCTTGCTCTGCGATCAGCCGAGCCGCGCCAGAGCCGAAAAGTGCCTGGTACCGATCACCAACTAATGTCCCTTGCCCAATCGTCGCGAGTGGATCGGCGTCCAGTGGCATCCCCGTCCGCATGCAGCTCAGGACGACGCCGCGCAGCAGGGAAGCTCCCATGCCCTTTGCCAGTATGGGGCTTTGTCGGTATTCCACAAAATCGCCCAAAACGTAACGACTAGCGTATCGACGGAATCGTCGTACTCCCCCAAGATGCTCCCCCGGTTCTTCAAGATCGCGGCGATCCGCTGATCCGATAAGAGCGATCGCAACGGGCAGTCCTCGAACTGCATAAACGATCGTCGGAAGAGAGAGAACCGAGTTTGCGGAGCGGACGTTTTTTGGCGAAGAGGAATCGACCTTCCCGGGTCCCGCATTTAGCGAAGCCAATACCTGGAGTAGGTCGCGCCGCGTCGGACGACAATTGATAAGCGGTCTCGCTCCAATGGAAAAAACGCACGCGGCCCTTAACTTGCGCTAAAAATCTCATATGGGATAAGAGAATACGTCATATTGAGTCGGCTCAAACGACGCATTGCGCTAAGAGTGTATCGGAGCGATTGATCGGCTAAAAAATGCGGAATGACTTAGCTGACCACATCTTCTAATCTTCGGGAGTGATGCAGCCATTTTCGTCCGATGCGAAGGGCCTCGGATGCCATCGCCGCGACACTTCCAAACGCGACTCCATCCAGTTCTCCCATTTCGCGAATCAACGCGATGAATCCGTCAGCCTTGATACCGAGACGGGCAAGCACTGGCGGTTCGCACTCGGGAATCGAGCCTGGCTTGTCCGGGACAATCCGCCGCCCCGTCCAATCCAAGAGTTCCAGGTACTCGTTGAGCGTCAGCGACATAAATCCCTTGTTCGATGCCCGAGTCGATGGAAAAGCCAACCTCGCCGATAAATCATCCGGATCGGACCGAAGTCCCGCCTCTCCCCGAGCATCCAGCCAGTGTATGCCTGGACTACCTGTGGGTGTTGATTTGGCTGAATCGGGCGTTCGCCTTTGGGCCTTGGACTTACGATGTTTTCGCGCGACATTCAATTTTGGAACTTTTACTCTTTTGCGTTCGGCGCGATTCACCACCAAGTCGGGTGGCGAACAGTCCGGCTCTATCGATTTGCTGTCGCCCGCGTCATGCGAATCGGATCCTGCCTCCGTAAGTTCTGCCTCCGTAGGTTCATGGAAATCGAGAAAATGATTGTCCATTGAGCCAACAATCGAGTGGGACGATTCAGGCAGCTGGGCCGTGAGAGATCGGTAGGCGTTATCGATAAACGTACCAGCTCGAGCAGCCGCTTGAGTAGCATTCTTTCTCCCCTCTTGCCATGGTCGTGGTCGTTTCGCGATAGCGGACGAAGAGCTTACGATCTGTTTTGCAGAAGTTCCAACTGATGACGAGTCAATGTGGTCGCCACATATGGGCATTGCCCCGGCACCTTGCTGTTGTTCCAAATGAGTGCGTTCAACCTCATTCAGCACCTCGGCGGCCTTATCTTCGAGAGACTCGATACTGAAGTCAGCGTTTCCGTGTATCATTAACTGTTGCAATCGTTTTAGCGATCCGTCGCAGGCACTGGCGGCATTCTTCCTCAACTCCTCCATCGCCTCCCATGCGATGGGGCCTGCCTCTGGAAAACTCGTTTGCAGGTGGGTCTTCATCCGCTTTTCGGCTTCCAGCGTCAATGGAGCGAGAAACGCATCGGCCGAATTGGGATCCGCCGCTAAAACATCTAGGGAGAGGCCGTTCAGCGATGTCAACATTTCTCCGGTACAGCCGATGCGCAGCGCCCTCGCGAGTCGCTCGCCACGACTTACAATCCTATCGTTCACCGACGTGAAGGTCGCCTGCTCTGGGGTCTTGGCGAGGGCTGCCCGGATTGGATTCAGATCGACGTATAACGAGCAGGCGATGATACTGGCCTCGTCCAGCAATCTCTTGGATTTAAATCGCCCCTCGAAAAAATGTCCTTTACGTCCGGATTCGGCGTTCGCACGACGGGCGATTCTCGCATTGAAAAGCTGCATCAACCAAGTGATGTTGGTTAGGCGGCCACGAAGTTCGCCGATGACGTCTGGATCGTCAATCCAGATTCTTAAGTCGTTCAAATCCGGTTCCACCGCCCGCCCATCGGTCCCGCGGATTTCCGGACACAATTTCCACCAACGCTTTGCGACCTCGATATTGTCATATCCAACGACCAAGTCGGGACGGTTGCGCAGAATCATGTGGTAATGATTGTCCATGAAGCAATAGGACATGATGTCGAGCGCGAAGCCGCCGGCTAGCTCTTCGAGCATCTCAGTCATCCAGATTTTTCGATTCGAACAGTCTTCGCCGCTCAGAGGATCTCGGCCACAGAGAGTCATTTGTTGCACGCAGCGGTTGAAGCAGTGGAATACTCCGATTTCATCGGCGGGCATGGCGACGGTTCGGTTGGTCCTTGGCATTGGTTGATTCCTCGTCTCTAGGCGCCGAGTTGGTGGAACTGGATAGCCGTTGCCGGCGAGCCATTTTGACGATGGCTCAATAGAACAATCGCGAAACGGAGCCCAAAACTGACAAGGCCGAAAAAAAAAGAGCGAAAAAAGACAAAAAAGCGAATGTGCGGAGTATTCATCCCCGAGGTTCTATGCGGCAATCGGATCGGCGTTGAATGCTCGTTGCTTGCCGGATGTCCGACGAGGTTAGAAAAATGACTGGCACGGAGGGCGCAGACTGGTCGAGGATTGCCTCACAAGGGCCGTCAGGCCATCTACGGGAGGACGAATAGGCCTAACCGCGAGAGTCAAACGCTGCCAGACGCTAATTCCCGCAATCATCCGCTGGCAGGGGCCGGCCGATCAGTGGAAGAACCAAAAAGAGCGAAAAGTGGCTGGCACTGATTGCTCTGATTGCTCCTGATTGCTTCCCAGATTCCTAAAAACCCGGCATTCCACGCTAAAAGACGATCTCGGAGCCGTCACACAGGCCTGCCGTAAGACACATTGCTTCCAACGACGCTTACGGGTATGGCGCGCGTGGGTGTCGCACCAAGCTAAAGAACGCCATCGTCGAGCCGACTCGCGCTGTGAACGAAAGCGGCGACCGCCATCGGTGCCCGACCGCAATCGGTGCCAGCCACGAATGGTCCTGCCGCACAGCGGGGACGACTTCGGAATTGCGATAGCGATCAAGCTCGGCTTCCCGTAGTTGATCGGAGCGGCCAGCAGCCCGGCCCTTCTGATCTGCCCCATGCTCGCGGCAGAACTGTTAACGGCTAACAGTGCCTGGCACCTTTCTCGGGCACCTTTCCCCTTTCTCGCATTCCTCTCATTTCCCCCCCATTTCCCTTTTCTTCCCTCCTCACCGTGGCTCTGTGCCTCTGTGAGAGCCAAGAAAAAGTGAAAAGAAGTGAAAAGTGCCTGGCACTGATTGGCCTTACTCTGCCATCAGCCGAGCCGCGCCAGCGGCCGGTTCGCGGTGCAACACGGCGGATGCGACGAACAATCGATCGTTCGCTCCGAACGAAACGATGTCAACGAAGGCGGCGCCAAAGTCGCGGACCACTACGTGGTCCGCAGTCCTGTCTCGCGCTTCCGCCTAACCGCCCGCCCCCACCCCGAGAAGTGAAAAGGAAGTGAAGGGTGCCTGGCACCGATTTCCCTCCATCAGCCGAGCCGCGCCAGCGGCCGGGTCGCGGTGCAACACGGCCGATGCGACGAACAATCGATCGTTCGCTCCGAACGAAACGATGTCAACGCAGGCGACGCCAAAGTCGCGGGCCACAACCTGGTCCGCCCTCCTGCCCCGCGCGTACCCCATAACCCCCCCC
>JBIKVL010000503.1:0-4165 GCA_044356875.1 Pirellulaceae bacterium
AGGCCGCATCGTGAGTCGAGAATCGCGTTGGACCACGGAGTGGTCCACGACTTTGGGCCTTCCGCTTATGAACAGGCCGCCGCACTACAACGAACGGTGCGTCAATGTCGCGGACCACTCCATGGTCCGCCGCCCCGGTGTTCCGGTGTCGGAGGATGCTCCTTCGCGGACGACTCGTAAATCCGCGATCGAGGCAAAATCCTGAATGTTGTGCGTTACCAGAGTCAGCCCATGCACCAATGCCGTGGCGGCAATCAAGAAATCCATATCTGCTGGAGCGTACCCTCGATCAAGTGCGTCCGCCCGTAACTCACCGAATTTTCGCCGTACTGAATAAATCGATGCGTTAGGCCGCCACGCTGTTTGATGTGGGCCGAGCAGGTATCGGTGTCGAGTAGGAAGCTCATGACGGGTCGCGCGTGCGCTTCCTCTGATCGCGATTCCACTGCAGGTAGTCGTCGAGATCATCGACTTCGTCGATACATGCGCCCGCCGATCGAAGAATACCCTCGGTCCCAGGCAAAACCAATGGTTGCACGAGGACGGTTACTTCCTGTCCCTCGGGAAGGCCTGGCGACTCCCGAAGTTCAATGACTTTTCCATGGATAACGCCCTTGAGGTAGTTCGTGGTTGTCGACATTTTTACTAAGCCTCGCTCCACCACAAATCGCACTTCATTCCGCGCGTTCAATCGTATCCGGAGTTGACCCGTAATCCAATCGTTGCACTCCGAGCCAACAGGTCCTCGTCCGCCCAGATCGCTTCGCATGCGACGAGGCGGGGTTGCCACTCACCAGGGGACAGTTTTTTCGCCGGTTCGGCCTAAGACTTTGGCCGCGGAGCAGGCTCGCTTGGCTGGAACAGGCGGCCCGCTTGGGACAGGAGGGCGAGCGCACCGACGACCGCCAGCACTGTCTTCGCCTGCTCGGCGGGGGCTCCGTCGAGTGCCAGCCATTGTTCCAGCGTCTGGGGCGTCTGCGAAGCGCTCGGCGCTGTCATCGCCGTGCCCGGACTCTCGCGGAGCTTGAACGGGCTGGCCGCCCATGTCGCACGGTCGTCGTTCTCGCCATCCAGCGGCATGCCGGCGGCGTTCCTCGGAGGCGGCGGCATCGGCAACACGGGCAGGGCCGATGGCGTCCGACTGATGCTGGCATTGCTTCCCGTCGATAGGTCGGCCGAAGCGCGGGCGACCGCTTCATCGGGCGGCGGTGGCAATTGCAGCGGATGGGATGCCGGATCGGGAATGGCTAGCGGCGTCATGTTCGACGGGGACGGGGAAGTGTTCTCCGACAGCGGCTGGCCAAGCGCGACCGCCGGCGCGATCGGACTGCCGCCCCACGGCCCAGCGCTCGTGGCGGCAGGCGGACCGGCGGCAGGCGACTGGACCAGCGGGTTGGCCGCCGTCGAATTGCCGTCGATGGGGGAATTGAAGTTCGCTGGCGCGGGATTGGGTGGGGCGAAATTTTGCGGCGAGAACGGCGGCGGCGAGGATACAGGCTGGCCATTTCCAGTTCCGCTGCCGTTTCCGTTACCGTTGCCGTTGGCGGGCAGGCCCGCGAGCGCCGCTCCGGCGACGTTCGGGAACGCGCCGGGGTCGGTGACGATCGAGGCGAGGAACTCGCGGACCCGGCCGCCGTAACTGCCGGTGGTGGTGCCGCGAGCGGCTCCGAACAGCACGCCAGCGAGCTCGCCCTGGTCGTTGAAGATCGGGCCTCCCGAGTCGCCTTGGCGGGCTTCCGCGGAAAGCTCGACCATTTCCGGCGGATAGTTCACGCCCGGTGAAACATATTGAGTGCAGCGGCCGGCGACGGCGCGGTAGGGCCCCGGGCCGTAGCCGGCGATGGTGAGCGGTTCGCCGCGGCGAGGCGGCTGACGGGAAATGCGCACTGGATCGACGGGCGGACGCCAGATCACGAGCGCCGCCAAGTCCCACACCTTGTCCGCCTTGCGAACGCGGGCCGGCGACACGAAGCCACCGGGAAAGCGCACTTCGATCTTCCCCACCGCATCGCGGACGACGTGCCAATTCGTAACGACGAGTCCGCAATCTTCGCGAACGTCGATCAACGTCCCGCTTCCGTGCGACTCGGCGTTGCGTTCCTGCGCGACCACGCGTACGACGGCGGGGTGCGGAAGCGGATTGAGCGGCAGTCGGTCGAGCGGCCGGCCCAGGAGCGGCGTGCCGGCCGGAACGGCACCGGGGCCGCCGACAGGGCCACCACCGGTGCCGCCGACAGGGCCACCGACAGGGCCGAGACCGAAATTCGCACTGTTGGGATTGGCGTTGGCGCCGAAGGGCCGGTCTGGGGCGCCAAACGCGGTAAGACCGCCAAAGGCGCTAACGGCCACGGCGCAGATCCCGAGGATGACGCACCGAGCGCCCCAGCTCCACGCGCGGTTGCCGCAGCGACCGACCGGGAAAACGCCACACCCGCGCAAGGTGGCGCCATCACGACGCGGAGGCACGCGGAGCGTGTTCCGTGTCGCGGCGGGCGGCACAGGCGAGTTATCGGCCGGGATGTTAACCGGCCGGGGCGTTAGGGCGAACACAATCGGCATCCTCGGGAGCGGTCGAACCCGCCGCTCGGGAATTCGCGGACAGGTCGGCAATTTGCTTAAAGTTTACGTCGTCGGCGGGCCGGGAGCGTGGCGGCGACGGGGGAGGAACTCCATTTTCTGGGGACGCGCGATTCGGCGCGGACGCTCTCTTCGCTACAATCCCCACGGTCGCGGTCCGGCGAACGGTTCCCACCAGCCCGGGCTCGTGATCCTTCCCTGCCGGTCCCACCTTCGCGAAACTTCGAGTCCGCGGTGCTAGCCAACCGTCCCTACCTTTGCATGGTGCTCGGCGCTGCATCGTTCGCTGTGATGAGCACGTTCGTGTCGATCGCCGGCGAGCGATGTCCGTGGCAACTGGTGGCCATCGTCCGGAGTTTCCTGGCGATGGTGTTCGCGGGTGGATGGGCGGTGGCGGCCGGCGTGCGGCTCGTCTGGTTTCGTCCGCCCGTGTTGTGGATTCGCAGCTTGGCGGGCAGCATGGCGCTGATGTCGGGGTTTTTCTCGCTGACGCGGCTGCACACGACCGAGGTGTTGACGCTGACGAACATGTTTCCGATCTGGGTCGCGCTGCTGTCGTGGCCTTTGCTCGGGATGCGTCCCGAGCGTTCGCTGTGGTTGGCGGTGGGCTGCGGAGTGCTCGGCGTCTTTTGCCTGCAGCAGCCGCAAATCGCCCAAGGCAGTTATCTCTGGTTGATCGCCTTCGGCAGTTCGTTTTGGAGCGCGATCGCGCTGCTGGGCCTGCACCGTTTGGCGGGACTCGACACCCGCGCCGTGGTCGCGCATTTCTCGGCCGTTTCAATGCTCGCTTCGATGGTGGCGTGGGCGGTCTGGCCGGCGGGAAGCGTGGCGGCGAGTCGACCTGTGGAAGCGGAAATGGCCGCCGCTGGTGTATGGCCGTTGGCCGGTTTGCTGCTGGCCGTAGGCGTGACGGCGACGATCGGACAGCTATTCCTCACCAAGGCGTTCGCGACCGGCCATCCGGGTCGCGTTTCGGTCGTGGGGCTGTCGCAAGTCGGGTTTGGCATGTTGATCGAGCTGGTGTTTCGCGGACGCGACTTCAACGCGCTCACGGTGGCCGGTATCGTCTTGGTGCTGGCGCCGACCGCCTGGGTTATTCTGCGCGAACGACGTCCGGCTGTTTCGATCGATCCCTAAGCCCGCGCGAACAATCGGTCCTTGTTCGCCAGAAAGGATCTCACGCTCATGTCCCCGTTTTTTCGCATGCGTCTTCGGGAATGGAAACGCTTCGTGCGCTGGCGGTCGGCGGTGCGTTGCCTGGTGGCGGAGCGATTCGTGGACGTCGGCGTCCGCTGCGTTGCTGTGGCCGCGGGAGCAGCCGTAGCTGTAGCGGTCGGCTCGGGCCTGTCGCACGTCGGGAGCGCATCCGCCGCCAGCATGCCGGGAATGGCGACCCGCTACGCGGACGGTGAGGAGGCGCCGGACGTAAAAACGCTATTGGAGGACCTTCGCAGCGACGAGCAAGCCCAGATCGATCGCGCGGCGATGGAGTTTGAGAAACTGGGACCGCGGGCGGCATCGGCGGTGCCGGCGCTGGCGGAGATTCTGGACGCGGACCGTCCCGAGTCGCGTCGGCATGTGCTCGCTA
>JBIKVL010000504.1:0-4160 GCA_044356875.1 Pirellulaceae bacterium
GTTGGAGTTATTGGGGAAGGCCCCGCTGGGCGACCCCTTGGAATTTGAATTGCGTGGCTACCGTTTGAGTGTGCGGATCGCCGAGGCGCGGCGCGTCGCGGTCAGCCCGCTCAGCGGAGATTCGTAGTTATGCCCGACCCCGTCCCGGGGCCCTCCCCCGTCGGCGATTCGAAACCCAACCCTGTGGCCGCGTCAGCGGATGCCTGGGGACGCGAAAGTGCGGTTCGAGTCGCGTTGATAGGCAATCCCAACACCGGGAAATCGACGCTCTTTTCGGCCTTGGCCGGTGTCCGCCAGCGCACGGGTAATTATCCGGGCGTGACGGTGGAAAAGAAGGAAGGCCGCGTCGTCATCGGCGACCGTCCGTTCGTGCTCATCGATTTGCCGGGCACCTACAGCCTTGCGCCGCGGTCGCCGGACGAAATGGTGGCGGTGGACGTGCTGCTCGGCCGCCGCGACGACGAACCGCCGCTGGACATGGTGGTGTGCATCGTCGATGCGAGCAACCTGGAACGCAATCTCTACGTCGTGAGCCAGGTGCTCGAGCTCGGGTTGCCGGTGGTTCTTGCGGTGAACATGGTGGACATCGCCGCCGACCGCGGCGTGACCCTCGATCTCGCGCGGCTCGAACGGCAATTGGGCGTGCCCATCGTGCCTGTCCAGGCGCATCGGAAAGTAGGCATCGACAAATTGGCCGCCGCGATCGCCGCGATTCCCGCCGGCTCCCAACGATCGCGTTCCCCGCAAAGCGCGACAGATACCGCGTCGCGGCCGGACGCTGTCGGCGCCGGGGTGGCTCGGGTCAGTCCGTTCCCAGAGGCGTTTCAGCGCGAAGTGGCGGCGCTGGAGCAGTTGGAACGGCGAGCGGGCGTTCCGGTACTGCCCCGGTACCTGCTCGAGCGTCTCTTGCTGGACACGACCGGTTACCTTGAAAACGCGGGACTGCCGGGCGTCACTGCCGAGCTGCTGGCGGAAACGAAGGCGGCGCGGAGCCGCCTGGCGTTGCAAGGGTTGCCGGTGCCAGGCGTGGAAGCGATGTCCCGCTACCAGTGGATCGCGGGAATCCTCGAAGGCGTCGTCGCGCGGCCGAAACACCGGCTCGTGACGACCGGCGACAAAGTGGATCGCGTCCTGACGCACCGCGTTTGGGGCACGTTGGTCTTCGTGGCGATGATGGTGCTGATGTTCCAGACTGTGTTCTGGATGGCTGAGCCCGCTTCGCTGTTGATCGACGGTGGCAAGTCGTGGCTGGGCGATCAAATCGCGGCGGCGGTGCCCGAAGGCGCTCTGCGATCGTTGTTGATTAACGGCGTGCTCGAAGGCGTGGGCGGGGTGCTCGTGTTCCTCCCGCAGATCTTCACGCTGTTTTTGTTCATCGCGATCCTGGAAGACTGTGGTTATATGGCGCGGGCCGCGTACCTGATGGACCGGCTGATGTCGCGGGTGGGACTGAGCGGCAAGTCGTTTATCCCCCTGCTTTCGTCGTTCGCCTGCGCCATTCCCGGAGTGATGGCGACGCGGGTGATCGAAAATCCGAAAGACCGGCTCGTAACCATGCTCGTCGCGCCGCTGATGAGCTGCAGCGCTCGACTTCCGGTCTACACGTTGTTGGTCGGCGCGTTCATTCCCGACCGCTACTACCTGGGCGGTTGGTTTGGCTTGCAGGGGCTCACGATGTTCGCCATGTACGCGATCGGCGTCGTGATGGCCGTCGTGGTGGCATGGATCCTCAAACTGACGCTGCTCCGCGGAGTGACTCCGCCGTTCGTCATGGAGTTGCCTGGATACAAGCTGCCGGGGCTCAACATTGTGCTGTACCGGATGCTGGAACGCGGTTGGTCATTCGTGCAGCGTGCCGGGACGTTGATTTTCGCGGTCAGCGTGGTCGTGTGGGCGGCCGCTTACTACCCGCGGGATATCGAGCGAGTGGCTCCCGAGTTGGTGAAACGCCAAGCCGACGCGGCGCTGGCGGTCGCGCGGCTTGAAGCGCGCGAAGCCGAACTGGGCGACCGGCCGCAAACCGCCCCGGGCGACTTGGAAACGGCGCGACAGGAACTCGAAGTGGCCGACGATTTGCTCGCAGGCGCGATGCTGCGGAACAGCTATTTGGGCCGGCTTGGCCAATGGATCGAGCCGGTCGTCAAACCGCTCGGCTGGGACTGGCGGATTGGCTGTGCGGCGCTGGCATCGTTTCCCGCCCGCGAAGTGGTCGTGGCGACCTTGGGAGTGATTTACAACTTGGGAGCCGACGAGGACGAGGAGAGCGAATCGTTGCGCGAGACGCTGCGCTCGGCCACTTGGGATGGTTCGACGACGCCCCTGTTCAACGTCCCCGTCGCCTTGTCGATCATGGTGTTCTTCGCGTTATGTGCCCAGTGCGCCTCGACGCTGGCCGTGATCAAGCGCGAAACGAACAGTTGGCGATGGCCGGCGTTCACGTTCGTCTATATGACCTCGCTGGCGTATGTCGCCTCCTTGGCGGTGTACCAAATCGGGATTCGCTGTGGAGGTTGACGCCGATGGGACACGCCGTCGAGCGAACTCAAGCCGCGACCGCTCATTCGCAGGCTTTCGCCGTGCCCGCTTCGGTGTCGCATGAATTCGCGCAGGACGTTGTGGCGTTGGCGTTGGTGGCGATCGCCGCCAGTTCGCTTCTGTGGCGAATGGCGCGTTCCGTCCGCGGTTTTCTCGCCGCCGGTCGGCCGGGAATTCCCGGGGATCCGACCGCGGCAGGTAGCGGCGGTGGCATCGGGGCGTGGAGTGGCGGGTGCGGCGGAGGTTGCTCGGGATGCTCGAGCAACGCGGTGCGAGCCGCAGCGCCAACGACCAGCATCGTTTCGATCACCGGTTTAACGCCGCAAAAGATCGATTCCGAGCCCCATCGCTCGCACTACTCGACGCAGTAGAGGTGCTTGGCGCCGCGAATGTAGAGTCGCCCGCCCGACAGCGCCGGCGACGAATAGACAGGTTCGCCGAGCGTGTTGCGGGCTAGTTCCTCGAACTGGCGAGTAAAGGCCTTCACGACGGTCGTGTCGCCGGCGTCGTTGATGAAGTAGATCCGCTCGCCCGCCGCGACTGGCGAAACGGTGTACTCTCCCGGCAAACGTTTCTGCCAGACTCGTTGGCCAGTGCGGGCGTCGAGGCAAGTCGCGATTCCCTGATCGTCGACGAGATACAGTTGATCGCCAACCAGGATTGGCGAGGGAACGAACGGGCCACCACGGGCAACGGTCCAATCGACGTGCGTGTCCGTGACGTCGCCCACGCCGCCGGGGCGGATCGAGAAAGTCTTTCCCTTGGGACCGCTCACCGCGAAGACCCGCCCCAGTCCGACGATCGGCGTGGGAATGCATTCGCGCTGCAGTCCACGCACCTTCCAGCGGGGCGCGCCGGTGCGGACGTCAAACGCCTCGATCGCTTCCGAGGAACAGACGAGCAGTTCGCGATGGCCTTCGGCGTCGCTGATTTGCGGCGAAGACCACGAGTGCCAGATGCCGGGGCGATCCACTTTCCAGCGATTCTCACCCGTCTGCTTATCGACAGCCAGCACGTAAGAAGCGCCGTAATGGTCGCATTGGAGGATCAACAGGTCGCCGTCGAGCAGCGGCGAACTGGTGTGGCCAAAACGGTTTTCAAAGGGACCATATTCCTCGGCCAGCGAGCGTTGCCAGCGGAGACGGCCATCCAGTTCAAGACAGAACAAATCGCCGGTTCCGAAGAAGGCGTAAAGATGTTTGCCGTCGGTCGCCGGAGTGGGACTGGCCATGCCGCTCTTGGTCGCATGGAAGAGCGTCGGCGACGTTCCCCATAGCCGCCGATCCCACCGCGCCACGCCGGTGTAGCGGTCGAAGCAGACGACATGCAACTCGTTTTGCCGCGCGCCTTCGGCCGTGGTCGTCACGACCGAGTCGCCAAACACGATCGGACTCGCGATGCCGCTGCCCGTGAGCGGCGTCTTCCAACGAATCCCCGTCGATTCGCTCCACCGCAGCGGCCCCGTGTTGTCGCCGCTCACTCCGTTTTGCCCCGGACCGCGCCAATTCGCCCAGGGCTTCTCCGCAGCGGCTGGCTCGGCGGCCGCGATCGGCTCGGCGGCAGCGATCCGACCGCTGACGAAGCTCAGGGACGCTCGCACCGCGAGGAGACCTGACACCGCAGGC
>JBIKVL010000013.1:0-14425 GCA_044356875.1 Pirellulaceae bacterium
TAGCTGCTCTTGGTTTCGAAATCCAAGTTCGCCGTGGCCCGCACTTGGCTTCCCGAAATGTTGAACGAAGCGTTGTCGGCCGCGCCGGTTCCCGCCACCAGCGTGTAGGTAAACGTATCGCCCGCGTCCGGATCAACGCTCGACAACGTTCCCACCACCGCGTTCGCGCCCGCGTTCTCGGCCACGGAACTGTTCGAAAGCAACACATTTGTTGGCGGTTCATTCACGTTTGTCGCGGTGATCGTGAACGTCTTGTCGAAAGCGAGGCCGCCTTGGTCGGTGGTGCGAACGCGCACCGAGTAGCTGCTCTTCGTCTCGAAATCGAGCGACGCTGTCGCCCGCAACTGGTTCGCCGCAACGTTGAACAAAGCGTTATCGGTGTCGCCGCTGCCGGCGACGAGCGAGTAGGTGAACTCATTCGCTTCGTCGGGATCGGTGCTCGACAACGTCCCCACGACGGCGTTCGCGCCGGCATTTTCAGCGAGGCTCGACGCGGAAAGCGCTATATCGGTCGGAGTTCGGTTCGCCACGGTGACCGTGAGCGTGAACGATTCTTCGTAGCTCAACCCGTCCTGGTCGGTAGTGCGAATACGCACCGAGTGACTGCTTTGAGCCGCCAAACTCAACGAGGCGTTCGCCCGCAACTGGTTGCCGACGATATTGAATGCCGAGTTTCCAGAGTCGCCTTCGCCCGACACAAGCGCGTAGGTGAACGTGTTGCCCGCATCGGGGTCGGTTGTCGACAGCGAACCGACCACCGCGTTGGCGCCGGCGTTCTCGGCGATCAGCGACCGCGAAAGACCAATATTGGTCGGAGCGCGATTGCTGACATCGACCGTCACCACAAGGCTCGGGGACCCCAGAGCGTTGGCCAACCGGAATGGAACTTGTTCCGCCGTATCGCGAAGCGTATAGGTGTGAACTCCGTTGTCGACGTTCGTCAGCGCCCACGTGACAATTCCCGACGCACCCGACGTTTGCGTGGCGACCAACACGCCATTGTCCAGCAGTTGCAGGGACCGACCGGGCATGCCGAGCGAGGTGAGCGTGAAACTGTCCTTCTTGGTGTAGTTATCGGTGGCTGTTCCTATCTCGGTCGAATCATCGGCGTTGATCAGATCGAGCAGATTAAGCCGGAGCGCCAGGACGTCCGTGCCGCTTGTGTTGGGGTCGGTGAGCGTTCCGGCGATTGAACCGAGGCCCGCGACATTCCCAAGACTGACGAGCACCGTCCCGCCCTCGCTTACGCCCAAAAACGTCGCCGACTGTCCGAAAGACACGCCATTAGCGCCGCTCACCAGGACGATCGAGCGCGTCGTCAGATCGAATGCAAACACATCGGTGGCCGTAGGCCCTGAATCGGCGAAGGCGACTCCGCCGTTGCCGAACTTCGTCGCGTCCGCCGCCGTGAAGAACGCCAGCCGGCTATCGGGGCTCACGCCCACCAGAGCCACATCCGCGGCCGCGGCCACGGTGGGACCGGCAGGCGAGCGGTTCAACAGTTGGTTCAGCTGAGCGATGCCCGCGTTGCTCACGCCGTTCGACAAATCGACCATGTAGGCATTACGGCCAAACTGATTATCCCAACCGCCATCCGCGCCTGTGCGATCGGATTCAAGATAGCCGCCATAGGACGAGCCCCAAACGAACAGCCGACCATCTGGGGTAAAGAACCGCTCGAAATCCTGAACGCCCGCCCATGCGGCATACGAGAGTGTCGTCCCCTCGCTGTCGTTGGAATTGACGATCCGGATAGCCCCGGTCTGCGAGTCGGCGAGGAACAACGCGTCGCCGTTCACGTTCACTGTGAAGCCGCCGCTCGACCCTTGCATGTTCATCGCGAACGCCACGTATCGGCCATTGGGCGACACGGTCAGGCTGCCAGCCCGGTAGTTGCCTGCGAAGGCGGCGGTGGCGCTTGTCGTCGAATGGCTCAGCAGTTCCATCGCCCCGGTCGTTGGCGCGAACCGGAACAGATCCGCTCGAGCGTTGTCCGCATCGGATGTGAAACCCAGGGAGGTCGCGTTATTGGCCGTGAAGTAGACATGATTGCCCACGATCCGCTCGAAGGTCACCGCTACGCCAGCGCTGCTGATCGCCGAGCCGCTGCTCGCCCGCGAGATCAGTTTCAACGTGCCATCCGCAAGATTGAAGGCGAACAGGTCGGACATGGACGTCGCACTGTCGGTGAAGCCCAAGGCGGACGCGTTGTTGACGCTGAACACGGCCCAGCCCTCCGCGGTCGTCCCGAGCAGCGTCGGGGCGACTCCGGCACTCGCCGTAGCGCCGCCACCCGACCGCGAAAGCAAGCGGATCTGACCGGTTTGGACGTCGGTCGCGAAGAGGTCGGTCACCGCCGGAGCGGTATCGATGAATGCGGTTCCGCCGTTGCCGAACTTGGTCGCGTCGGCGGCGGTGAAGAGGACATAGCGGCCATCGGCGGAGAGCGTGGCGTTCCGCACATCGCCCGCTTGCGACTCGAGATTGCTGGCCGCGGCCGAGTGGCTTAGCAACGACTGCACGCCTGTGACGAGGTCGAAGGCGACCAGATCGCGAGCCGCGATGGCCCCTTCCGCGCGCATGGCGGAAGTAAGGTTCGCACCATTGGCTTGCAAGAGACTGACGCCATAGCCACTGGCGGTCAAACTTGTAGCCACGGTGCCAAGCGTGCCGGACGTATCCCAATCGGTGCCGCTTCCGGCGCTTCCGGAGCTAAACTTGGCGGCTGTCGCCTTCACGAGAATTCCCGACAAGGTGTCCTCGAGTTCCAACTTGACTGCCTTGTTCTCGACGCTTCCTTCGACCCAGAAGGTGAGCACTCCCGCCGAGGGCCGCTTGATCGTCACGACACTGACAGTCGCCGTCTGGCCGTCGTTGGTGATCGATCCGCCGCTCACTTGGAACGTCAGCGTCGTCGGATCGATGTCCGCCACTCGCAAGGTGGTGGTCTTCGCTTTGCCGGACAGCGTGGGATACCCGCCATCGACGAGCGTCCAGGTGCTGGCGACCGCCTTGCCCGGCGCCGAGAAGCCGCCAATGTTTTCCACGTAGTCCGAGGTGTAAATCGCGTAGCGGTTATCGGCGGTGATACCGACGAATTCCGCTTGCCGCGACCGCGTATCGGCCGCAGTCGCGCCAGCCGTTGCCAACCGCACCGCTTGTGTGGTCCGGTCGTAGACGAAGAGGTCGGAATAAGGGCCGTTAGACAGCGCGTTCGAATCGGTGAACGCCGTGCCACCAGTGCCGAACGCGGTTGGTTGGCTCGCCCCGAAGACCACGTAGCGACCATTCGCGGAAGTGCCGCCATGAACGACGGGAACGCCAGCGGCCTCGGTCGCGCTCGACTCGCCGCGCGACACGAGCTGCACGGCCCCCGTCGACACATTCGCGATGAGCACATTCGCGGAAATCGAAATCGGTGTGATCGCGCTTATTCCGGGGCCCGTCCAAGCCACGGACACATGGTCGCCGCCGGAGCCTTCCAGGTGCTGCACTTCGACGTAGTAACGCTGGCCAGCCTGCAAACTGACGGCCGCCGACTTTTGACTGCTGTACCTGTCCCACTGCTGGAAACCAGTCCAACTGCCGCTGGGAATGCTCGCGATCACCGAGCCTTTGTTCGCCGCCGTGTCATCGCTGCTCACGTACAGCTTCACGTCGTCGTCGCCCGCCACATAAAAGTTGTAGGAACCGGTGGCCGGCGCCGTGATCCAGCCGGTGATCCGCCGGGAGTAATTGTCGCCAACGTTCTGGGCGGTCGTGAGGGCGGCCAACGTTGCCGAGTAGTCCGGCGTGCCGGTCCAGGTATTGGTGTTGAAGGCCGTGCTGCCACTCCACCGCTGCTCGGTGAATGGCGTGTCGGTTAGCGTTTCGTAGGTGATCAATCCTTGGTCGATGGAACGCACCGCGAGAATGTTTCCCACCGCTTGGGTGTTGGCGGCGATCGCGCTGCCGCCAATCGCGGTCGAGACCAGTTGCAGCGGACTGACCGAAAACGCGGACCGCACCGCGAAGGCGCGCGCTGCCGTCAAAGCCGCGTTGCCGAAGCCGTCGATCATTTCGGCCTGGAAGACGTAGTCACCGTCGTCCAGCGGGCGGGTCATGAGGCTCCACGTCCCATCACTGGCCACCATTCCATGGCCGATGAACGTCATGCCCGAGTAGACGCGGACTTTGGCTCCAGGCGTGGCCGTGCCGCTGAGCCCAAGCGTGTTGTCGCGGGTGAACCCACCGGCGTTGATGGAAGCGGCAAGTCCTGAATCGGTGTCAGCGGTCGTGGAAAGCGAATAAGTCGGCACGCTCGCCGGCGTTGCCTCCGACGCGCTGTCCGGACCAACTCGGAATTCGCTGAATGAACCCATGAAGGCCGACGCGGGCATCACTTGACGGTCGATACCCGGTCCTGACCAGGCGACCGACAAGTGATCGTCCCAATACGACTCGCGTTGATAGGCCCGCAGGACGTAGCGCGTTCCGGCAACGAGCGACTGCGGCGCCGATTGCTGGATGTCGGCCGCGTCCCAAGCTTGGTAGTTGACATTATTGGAACGCGCGATCTCGGTTTCGCTGCTGGGCGAATCGAACGGCGCGATCGTCAAGCGTCCCGCGTCGCGGGCGGCGATCCAAAACGAATAATCCCCGGTGATTGAAGGAACTATCGTCCCCGTGATGCGCCGCGAGTAATATTCAGCGACATCGCGTGGCGCGTCGAATGACGACAGATTGGCCGAGAAATCCGGCGCGGAACCCCATTTGCCTGAATCGTAAATCGCGTCGCTGCTCCAGCGCTCTTCCCGGATGCGACCGCCATTGACGATGACCGGCGCGAGGGCTACCGCGGAGGAGCCAAGGTTGTCGGTGAGGCGGATCGTCAGATCGAGCTGTAACGAGCTCAGTGGCAGGGCCTCGGGATTGGCGAGCACGACGCGGCCCTGGGAATCGATCGCGAACGCGGCGGTCGCGCTGCCTTCCAGCCGCGGATTGCCGGCGAGGATTTCCCAAGTCTGCGCGGTACGTCCGCTGGCGAGGGTCACCGCCATCTGCCCCACGACGGTACCGGCGGCAACGCCGCGAGCGGTGAAACCGCGGAACGGTGCGAGCTGTGGCGCGTTCGCATCCACGATCGTCACAGCGTGCGTCGCGGGACCGATGATCCGAGCCCCACTGCTGTTCACCAGCCGCAGCACGACCCGCTCCGCCGCCTCGTTGGCCGAGTCCGCCAGCGTGGAAATGTCGATCGGCTTCGAGATCTCGCCCGGCGCGAAAGTCAGCGACGTCGTGCCGAGCACGTAATCGGAACCACTCGCCGTGGACGAACCGGCGACCACTTCCACGCCCACCGTAATGGACGCATTGTCGTTGGCCCGATCCATCGTCACGAGAATGGGCTGCGCCAGCGACTGGCCCTCGATCGAGGTTGAAGCGGGGGCCAGGAATCGCAGATATCGATTGTCGCTGGTGGCGCTGGCACTGGCGGTGCTGATGGGCGTGATCGAGCTGATGCCTGGACCTGTCCAGCCGATCGACACGTGATCGCCGCCGCCTCCTTCTTGATGTTGCACTTCGACGTAGTACCGCTGACCGGCCTGCAGCGTGATGGCGGTCGACTTCTGAGCCGGATATTTATTCCACTCCTGGAAGCCGGTCCAGCCGCTGGTCGGCACCGACGCGACAAGCACCTTGCTGGACGCGGCTTCCGACGTGCCGACATACAACCGCACGCCATCGTCGCCCGAGGCGTAAAACGTGTATTGGCCCGTGGTGGGCGCGGTGACGAAACCGGTGAGCCGCCGCGAAAAATCGTTGCCGACGTTTTGCCCCGAGGTGAACCCGGTTAGATAGCCTTGGTACGAAACCGGGCTCGTCGCCCAACTGTTGTTCGTGAACACGGCGCCGCCCGCCCATCGCTCCTCGAACACCAAGCCGGTTGGAACGACATCGAAGAGCGTGACCACGTGGCGGCTCGCCACCGAATGCAGCGAGGCGTTGATCGGGTTTTCCAGCGCGATCGCAAATGTCTCCTGGCTTTCCACGATCCGGTCGTTCTGCACTCGCACGCGGATCGTCTTCGACGTTTCGCCCGCCGCGAAACTCAACACGCCGTTCATCGCCGCGATCTCGGCGCCGCCGCTGTCGACGAATACCCAGTCGATGCCGTAGCCGAGCGACGATCCGCCGTCCGCGCGATACGACACCTGCACGCCGCCAGCGGGCGCCGCTTGGCTCAGCGTGACACTGATCGAGCGGACATTGTCGGCGGGATTTTTCTCTTCCCCCCATAAGCTCGCCAGCGACGCGAACCCCACCAGCGTGGCGTTGGTGTCGTTGTCGGGCAGGTCGTACCGGGCCGTGGCATTGATGCCTACAACCGCGCCGCCCGTGACGGACTGGATACTGAAATTGATCGACTCGGTCCCCTCCGCGATGGCGTCGTCGACGGGCGTCAGCCGGACGACGACGCCATCGGCGTTGGCGGGAATCGTGACGGTGTTCGACGCCGCCGGCGTGAAGGTGGACAGCACGGCGCCGGCCCGCGATTGCACTTCGCCGGTGTAATCGGTGCCAGGTGTGGCGGTTCCGGTGAGCGAGTAGGTCACGGTTAGAGCTTGACGGGCGCCATCGGTGCTGTCGCGATACACATAGAAATTCGCCGGAACACTGCTCGCCTCCGCCGGTCCCGCCGCAAAGCGGCTCACCCGCACGCGATCGCCACCGCTCGCGGGGTTCACCGGGTCACGCAGCGTGATTTGGGCCCGCGCATCCAAACCCAGCATGTAGGACGACGCGCTGGACAGCGTCACAATCAGCGACTCGTCGGCTTCCGCCAAGCCATCGGCGATGATGGGAATCGAGAGCGTGGCCGTCTTCGTTCCGCCCGCTCCACCGGTCCCGACCGTGATTGTCCCGCTTTGGGCCGGATAATCGCTGCCGCTGGTGCTTGTGCCGCTGATCGAGTAGTTCACAACGATTGGCGTCCCGTCGCCGCCGTGGCTGGTGAAGACAACCTTCGCGGTGCCGCCCTCGGTCACGATCGATTCGCCAGAGGTGCCGACGACGCTCACCAGCGGCAGCGGACTCGCGTCGGCGATGGTGACGGTGCTTTGCGCGGAGGCGCCAACGCTGTAGACATCGTTGAAGGTGGCGACGGTGAGCGTGACGGTCTCGTTGGGCTCGCCCACCGCGTCGACCAAAGGCATGATGGTGATCGTGGCGAACGCCTGGCCGGCGGGAATCAGCACTTGGCCATCGAGTCGGCCGTAGTCGGCGCCGTTGTAAGCCGTGCCGGCGAGGCCGTAATAGACGGTCAGCGGCTGCGCTGTTGAGCCGGTTCGCTCGATGCGGAAAACGCCCGCGTCTCGGCCAGATTCGCTTGCGGTCGCATCGATCGCGGTGATGGTGACCACCGGCGTGTCGTCGTCGTCCACCTGCGCCGTCGCCGAGCTATTTTGAGCGCTGATGTTGTACGCGGAGTTGGCGGCCAACGACACGGTCAAATACTCGAGGCCTTCGATGGCCGCATCGTCCGTCGGCGTGACGGAGACAGTCGCCGAGGTTTGCCCCGCGGGAATCGTCACGCTCGCAGGGAGACTCGAAAAGTCGGCTTGGCCCGTTCCCGACCATGCGAGGTTCACGACCAAAACGCCGGTCGTCGCCGTGCCGATTCGGCTGACCGTAAAGACGCCCGGGTCGCCGCCTTCAGCCGCGAACGCGTCCGTGGCCAACACCGACACCGAAGGCTTGGAGAGTGTGGGCGAAGTAACCGTGCCGACAGACAGCGACCCCGAGGTATTCGCGGCGCCTGCCGCCACGGTGCCCGTGCGGGTCGCCAAGCCGCCGCGCAGGTCGCCGACATCCAGCGTGACCGTGACATTCGTTGCCGTGGACTGCCGGAACATGCGGGTGAAAGTGCGGCCGACACCGACCACGCCGTCGCTGAATGTCCACCGGTAGACGAGTTGATCGCCGTTGGCGTCCACCGCGTTCGCGTTGAAGGTCACGGAATCAAACCGTTTCACGCTCGACGCCGTGGTTGTGAACGCCGCGCTCGGAGCCGTATTGTTGGAGAACGGTCCCTGTTGGTACGCGACGTCGAGGTAGCCGTCCCCCTTGGCGAGCACCGAGAGATACATCTCGCTCCCGGGCAGCTTGTAGGTTTTCCCGAGCGTCGCGTTCAGGTCGATGTCGCCGCCGGCCGCGTATTTCAGCACGTTGTCGTTGTGGAACAGGAGCAACGCATCCTCGAACGCCCCGCCCTGTTCGGGACGATATTCGAGACGGATCGTAGGGTTCGTCGAGCTGATCTGAGTGGCGGGAATGACCTGCGACAACCCGTAATGGCGGTTCTTGAATTGGTTCGCCTGCTCGGCGGCATAGATTCGATAAGTCCCCGGTCCGGGGTTGACGAGTGTGTCGTCGTTGTCGATCCAACCCAAGGCGGCCTTTTTGGGGCCGATAAAATGGTCGGGCCCCGTATCGCCGCTCCCCATGTTGTCTGTGTGATTGCCGTACTCATTCGTCTGGCCGTCCCACGTGACCGAATTCGAGTGCCCGAGTCCCAGACCATGGCCGATCTCGTGGGCGGCGACTCCTCCACCACCCCAGGCGAGCCACACGCTGTCGCCACCGCCCCACGACGCGCCGGAGCGTAACGCCGCATCCACACGGACCACGGTCACATCGAACTGCGAGCTATCGAACCCCAGTTTCAACGCCTCCCGACGCGCGGCCGTTTGAATCAATCCGAGACCATCCAAGTCGCTGTCGTAGGCGATGTGCCATTGATGGGCGAAGTCGAGCGTCACAACCGGGGTGTAGGTGGTGGTCAGCGAAATCCGCCCGCGCGAGTTTTCCGCGAAGAACTCGGCCACGTCGTCCATCGCTTCCCGAGCGTCTTCCAAGCTACTCGGGGCACGGTTGAGATCCGGGAACGTGGCGCGGATGAAGAGCGCCGAATGGTTTCCGATCGCTTCCGACGACGTTCCAGGGAAAACGTCGCGCAGCCAAGCCGCGCCGAGCGCCCCGGCGGTCTCGACGCCCGTGCGGAAGGCAAGCGACGTCGCGCTGTTGACACCCGCGAACGGATTACTGGACGTATCTGTCAACGCGCCAGAATCAATGGTCAGGTAGTAGTCGCTGAGGCCATCCAAATTCCAAAACGGATCAATCGTCAGCGTCTTGCCGCTCAGACTCAACGCGGTGCTGGTCGCCGCATTGAAGCTCTCAATCACTTCCCCGCCGGACTTCAGCAGCGAGATACTGCCCGTGCCACGAGCGACCGGTTCCGTGAACAGCAACCGCAAGTCGGCGGAAACGTCGAGCGGGCCAGCAGCCGCCCCGACCACGCCTCCATCCAGGTCGATGGCCATCAATTCCCGTCGTTCGAGCGATTCCATCCTCAGGAAACGCTGACCGAACCGTCGCCGCGCGGCCGACGACGAACGGGAGCGATGCGTTGGCGATCCGTTGGAATAGGAATGCATCTCGGCAAAGCTTTCGGTGGTTGGAGTGGCAATGTCTCGGAGTCGGCGATTCGGCGGTGACTCAGGGAATATTGAACGAGCTGGCAGCTTTCATCGTTGCCGCCTCGCCTTTGACTTCCTCCGCGGCGCTCGGGCGGTGATAGCGGGGAACCAGCGACCAGAGCGAATCGCGCCGGCCGGCTTGGAAATCCCGCCAGGCGAGCCGAGCGACCGTTGCGGCTGTGGGCATCCAATGGCTCTCCGGCAGCACGACGACGCCGGCAGGGAGGGAATCGGCGAGCTTCGGGCGGCCGAGGGCGAGCGCTGGGCCGGCGACGACGTCCCCGGGTGCCAGACTGGCGAGCCATCGATCGATATCGAGCAAGCTCGCGGGCGACTCCTCCAGCCACTCGCCCGCCGCGGTACGCCGCCAGCGGGCAGCCAGCAATTGTCCGCGTTGAGCGTCCGCGACCAGGGTCACCTGGCCGCTTTCCATGGTCGCGGGCACGGAGGTGGCGATCGCGGCGAACGCGTCGATGCCCAACACGCTCGCGCCACTGGCGTACGCGAACACTTTGGCGGTCGCCAAGCCGACTCGCAAACCGGTGAACGAACCGGGCCCATCAATCACGGCGACCAATCCGATGTCGACCGGCCGCCAACCCGCATCGCGGAGCAGTCGATCGATGAGCGGCGTCAGTCCCTGAGCGCTTCGCGTGGGAGGAACAATCGCCGCTTCGCCAACCCATTGTCCGTCTTCCGCCAGCGCTGCCGAACCGTAGAGACCCGATGTTTCCAGGGCTAGGATCTTGAGAGGCATAGGACAGCCCACGACGACGGTTCAGCGTGGCGACGGCGGGCATCGAAAGCTTCGAACCAGAGAAACGCGTTCACCACCGCGCGGCGTGAGCATACCACGCAATCCCTTCGGCGGGCACACGGGCGGCGGGCACACGGGCGGCGGGCACGTGGGCGGCGGGCACACGGGCGGCGGGCACGTGGGCTGTTGTCACACGGGCAGCGGTCACATGGGCAGCGCCGAACATGGGACACTCGAGTGTCGTCCCAGCGCCGCGCTAGGGTCGCTCGGGCGTTCTCCAACCTGCGGACCCCGATTACGATGACCACAGGACACAGTTGTCGATTTCCGCGCCGCAACAGCGGCCGGCAGCGGCGCGACGGCGGCAAGCAGCGGTAGGACGGCGGCAAGCAGCGGCGCGATCGCGGCAGGCAGCGGCAGGCATCTGACGAGCGATGGCGAGGAGAATGTATGGCCTCTGGCGACAACGAAATCGTAGTCACCCGCGAACGATTGCTTGCGGCTTTGGATACAGCGCGTCGCGACTTGCTGGCCGCGCGCGTGGAAGGGGCCGGGCATTGGGTCGGCGAACTATCCACTTCGGCGCTATCGACGGCGACCGCCATCAGCGCGCTGGTCCTGGCTGGCGGTCCCGATCGCGGTCTCATCGAACGGGGCATCGACTGGTTGGCCACTCGACAAAACCCGGATGGAGGCTGGGGCGACACCGATCGCAGTCTGTCCAATATTGCGACCACGATGCTCGTGCGGGCCGCGTTCACCTTGGCGGGGCGGACTGAACAACACGCCCAACAGATGGCGGCGGCCGTGCGGTATATCCAAGACCAACATGGTTTGGTCGGACTGCGGCGCCGGTACGGACGGGACAAAACGTTCGCCGTGCCGATCCTCGCGAACAGCGCGCTGGCGGGCCTGACACCTTGGAGCGAAGTGTCGCCGTTGCCGTTCGAACTGGCCTCGTTTCCCCAATCGTGGTACCGCTTCCTGCGAATGCCTGTCGTCAGCTACGCCGTGCCCGCGTTGGTCGCGATCGGACAGCTCCGCTTTTTTCGCAGGCCGCCTTGGAATCCGTTGATTCGCTGGTTTCGCCAGGCCCGCGTCGAGGCGAGCCTCTCCGTGCTCGAACGGATGCAACCCGCGAGCGGCGGCTACCTGGAAGCGATCCCGCTGACCAGCTTCGTCGTCATGAGCTTGGCGGGCACGGGTCGAGCCAGCCACCCCGTCGCCCAACGCGGCCTGAAGTTCCTCCGCGAGTCGGTGCTGGCGGACGGCAGTTGGCCGATCGATGTCAATCTCGCGACCTGGTTGACAAGCCTGGCGACGGTCGCCTTGGCAACGGGCGAGTCCACCGACGAACCGACTCGCAAGAACGCGGGCACGCCGGGATCGGGCTCAGACGGATCGGGCTCGGAAGCGGTGCCGTGGGCGGATCGCGTTTCGGGCGATGCTCGGTGGGAAGCCTGTCGGGAATGGCTGCTCACGTGTCAACATCGCGAGCGGCATCCGTTTACGGGCGCGGCCCCAGGCGGTTGGGGCTGGACAGACTTGAGTGGCGCGGTGCCGGACGCGGACGACACCCCCGGCGCGTTGCTGGCGCTCGCCGAGTGGCGTCGGGCAACTCGACTGCCCTCGGACTCCTTAGCGCGGATCGACGAAGCGGCGCGGTTGGGAATCGATTGGCTTTTGGGTCTTCAGAACGACGATGGAGGCTGGCCTACTTTCTGCCGAGGCTGGGGCCGTTTGCCATTCGATCGATCGGGAGCCGACCTGACCGCCCATGCCTTGCGGGCGCTTAAAGCATGGGAGCCGTTCGGAATATGGGATTCCGTCATGGGACGGCGGGTCGCTCGGGCGCAACGAGCGGGCTGGAATTACTTGGGCAATCAGCAACGCGCGGACGGGGCGTGGATTCCGCTGTGGTTTGGAAATCAGCATCGGGAAGGCGAAGAGAATCCGCTTTACGGCACCGCGAAGGTCGTCTTGGCGTACTGCGAGACCGCCCGCGGGGACGACGCGCGGGCGCGGAAGGGCCTGAAATGGCTGGCGGCTTGGATTCGCGACGCCGTCGCAAAGCCCGAATCGGTCGCCGTGGAAGAGATGTCGCTGGCTGTCGAAGCGTTGGCGGCGGCCGCCACTGGAAACGTGGAAAGCGCCGTGGATCGCGTGGCGTTGCGGTTGGGACTTGACTGGCTCATCCGGGCGGTTGAAACTGGTGCCCATTCGGAACCGACCCCGATCGGATTGTATTTCGCCAAATTGTGGTACTACGAAAAGTTGTATCCTTTGGTGTTCGCTGTCGCGGCGCTGGGACGCGCGTCGCAGGCGAGCGGGGTGGTGAGCGAATCGGTCGACTCGCCGGTTACCGAACCTGCCCAGATTAACTCGTCCCCGCCTGACTCACGAGGAGCCGCCGTTGAGCACCGCGCATCTAGTCCAGCCGTCCGTGTCGGAACCTGAGCAGGTTGAGACGCCCGTTGGCGCGATCGCCGAAGGCGGGCGTAAATCGCGGCGCCGTCAGACGGCGCACCTCAAGGATGTGCCTCCCACGCAGCAGCTTCGCGAGTCGCTTCGCGAACATTGCCGGCGTGTCGCGGCCCAATTGGACAAATCGCGTCCACTCGCCAAGGACGAAATGGAACAAGTCGTCCGGCGGATGCTCGCCGAGGCGAACCAGCCGGAAAGCTATGTTGGCTGGGCGATGGTCGTGTTGGCGACCGAGTTTTGGCGGGACCAAGTGGCGGCCGTGCCGCCGTCCCGGCGGCTGTTTCTGTTGCCGCACTGCTTGAAACATGCGGAAGGCTGTCCCGCCGACTACGACGATTTCGGGCTCGACTGCGAACGGTGCGGCGCGTGCAGCATCGCCGATTTCCGGGGCGAAGCCGAGAAGCTGGGCCACAAAGTGTTGGTCGCCGAAGGTTCGCCGATTGTCCTCAAGATCATCGTCAGCGGCTACGTCGACGCGATCGTCGGCGTGGCCTGCTTGAACGTCTTGGAAAAGGCGATCGACAAGATTCTGCTGGCCGGCATCCCATGCATGGCGGTGCCACTGCTGTCCAGCGACTGCCGCAACACGTCGGTCGACGAGTCATGGGTGCATGACATGATCCACGTGCAGCCGTCGGCCGACGTGCAGTCGACGCGTAGCTACGTCCATTTGCTGCGGGCCGCGTCGGGACTCTTTCAGGCGGATGAGATGGAACGGCTGGCGCCGCGATTGCGGGGCGGGCCGCGACTGTCGGAACTCCGCGCGGCCGGCGACAAACAACTGGATCCGATCGCGGGGACGGAAGCGATCGCCTACGACTTTTTGGGCCGTGGCGGCAAGTATTCGCGACCATTCATCACGCTGGCGGTCTACGACGCGTTGACCGGCGGCCACGGAACGGGGCGGGAGGGCGCCGACCACGTGTCGAAGTTTCCCGACTCGGTGCGTCGCGCTGCGATGTCGATCGAGGCCTTCCACAAGGCGTCGCTGGTCCATGACGACATCGAGGACAACGACCAGTTCCGCTACGGGGAAGAAACGCTTCATCGCCAGTTCGGAACGCCAACGGCGATCAACGTGGGCGACTTCCTGATCGGGTTGGGCTACCGGCTGGTGAGCCGCGACGCCAAGGTGGCGGGCGCGGAAACCGTCGCCGACATCCTGGATTTCCTCGCCGATTCGCATTTGCGGTTGTCCGAGGGCCAGGGGGCGGAACTGCTGTGGCGGGACGCCCGCGACAAGCGGCTCAAGCCGCTCGACGCGCTCAAGATTTACGCCTTGAAGACGGCGCCCGCGTTTGAAGCGGCCGTTTACTCGGGAATCCGGTTGGCCCGGCCGGTCGGTGATTTGGCGGATCCGGTCCGCCAATTCGCTCGGAACCTCGGCGTGGCGTTCCAGATTCTGAACGATCTTCAGGATTGGCAGGGAGACAAGCACAACAAGTTGGCGGCGGGCGGCGACGTGTTGGGAGGCCGGCCCACCATCCTCTGGGCATTGGCGTTGGAAGCCCTGCCGCAAGCGGAACAAGAACAACTGCTGGCGCTCGCCGCCGACGATCGGATGCCGGCCAGCGCCAAGGTGGCCTTGACCCGTGGGCTGTATGAAAAGGCGGGGGTTTTCGAGAAAGCCTTGCGGTTGGTGGACAAACATCAAGAGCGGGCC
>JBIKVL010000505.1:0-4152 GCA_044356875.1 Pirellulaceae bacterium
GGGAGTGGGCGGCTCCAATTGGCCGGACGGACTGACCTTGTCCGCCGTGTAGCCCGTGTGAATCTGATAGATGGCCGCCGTGTGGTTGAATAGTCCGACCGGCGTGTAGCTCATCGAACGCACCATGGTCAGCTTGTCGGTGACCTGGGCGATCTTCGGCAATAGTTCGGTCACGTCCATGCCGGGCACTTTCGTACCGATCCGCTTGAACGGGCTACGGACGTTGTCCGGCACATTGTCCTTCGGGTCCCACAAGTCCAGATGGCTCGGACCGCCTTGCAGATAGACGAGAATGACGCTCTTGGCCTTGTTCCAGCCGGGGCCGCCCGCCGAACTGTTCTCAGCCGCCTGGGCCGCTTGCATCTGCAGCATCTGGCCCAACGACATGCCCAGGAACGTGGAGCCGCCGACACGCAGGATGTCGCGTCGAGTCACTCCGAGATGACGGTCGCACAGATCCTTGCCCGGTTGTCCAGGAATCGACAGCATCGACAACGCCTCCTCAAAGTCAGAATGGGAACTTCGCGTAATATCCTAGATCATCGTATCCGCGCCGGTCAATGGAAAAGGGGAACGGCGAATTTTTCCGTCGCTCCGAGTTCAAGCCCATTCATCATTCACCGCCAAGCCGTAAACGTCCGTTTTCTCGTTTACCGCCAAGCCGTTAAATGAGCATTAAGTCACTGTTGCTCTGAAGCTTGCGTCTGCTGGAACAGGGAGGGATAAAGACACTCGGATTCACCCCAAGTTAAGGACGGTTGTACCTGTTGGCCGAAGGCCAACTTCAACGTAGCCTGGGGCAACGCCCCAGGTGGGCCAGGCAATACACCCTGGGAAAACGCGAGTTACCGAAACACCTCCCTTTGGTTGGCTGAAGGCCAACCTCAACCCATTGTGTCGCCTCAAAAGAGGCCCCATTTTTCGGCAATTCGTTGAATCTTGCCAATCCCTCCCATTGGCTTCGGTGAGGTTGGCTTTCAGCCAACCAATTGTGATGGGGCGGTCAACCGTCCTAGGGCGTTGCCCTAGGCTACGTTGAGTTTGGCCTTCGGCCAAAGAATCGGTAACGATTGACCGCCCGTGAAAACGTGCCGTAGCACTGTTGACGATCGGGTTCCAACCGCCCCGCGAAACCGCGACGCAACCTTCAATCACGCAATTGTTTACGGAACATTGAACGGTATTGGCGGTAAACAACGCGGGTCAAACGACCCGGCTTGAATGTCCGTTTCCTCGTCGCTCAGTCCGTCTTGTCGAACTCCCGCTGGAGATTGCCGAGGACAAGATCCATTTTTCGATAGACGGTTGTGTGGGAGACTTTCTTGCGTGTCGCGATTTCGGCGGGCGTCAGTCCTTCCAACCACAGCATCGCATACTCCCGCAGCTTGTCGTTCGGCATGCACGCGATGATCCGCTCATGCAACGCCCGCAATTGCTCCAAGTCGATCAGGTCCGCGTCGGGTGATCGGCTGGCGCCCGGCAGGGAATCCAAGCCGCCGCTCGGTCGGCCCTCCGCCGTGACGAGATCCGATTCGCTGGCGACTTTACCGCCGCCACGCTTTTCGCGATTGGTATCGCGAATCAGGTTTTTCGTCCGCTTGTTGACGCGATCGGAGAGCATCCGCAACAGGTCCGAGCGGCTGTTGATGATGGGCAATTGGCCTTGGCGGCCGGCGATGAGGAATTGCGCCAGCACCTCGCCGACAATATCTTCCTCGTCGCGCATCTTCCGATCCGCGTCGCCGAGCCGCTTCCGCGCCAGCGCCAGCAGGCGGTCACGGTAAAACTCGAAGAGGAGTCGAGCCGAGTGATAGTCGTTGTTCGGCAACAACCGGATGAGCCGCGTGATCGACACAGACAGCGTGTGATGCTCCTCGTTGTCTGGCATGAAGGCCGCTCGCTTGTCGAACAAACAACTCGGAACGCACCATCGTCAGAAACGCGGAGGGAAGCGAAAGGCATGGACGCGATGGCCACGCCGGGGGGAAGGCGGGAATTATGGCGTGGTGGTCGGATGCTTTCAATTGGCTGCGGATCGCCTTCCAAAGCCATCCCAAAACCATCCCAGGGGGGAACCTGCCGATGACAGTTTTCAAGGCAGCTCTTGCCCGGTTTCATGGCACTTCCATGGCCGACTGACCGTAATTTCTCGGGGACACCGCCATCGGAAACAAACGCCGTGCCACAAGTCGCTCCCCCCAGCGAACGCTTGGAACCTTCCGCCGAATTCGGCAGCCAGTCCGCGACTGGCACGCTGATTGCCCTAGGAAGAGGCTTGCGAATCCACTTCCGAGCAAGGACCTGGCCACCATGAATGATCGCTCTGTCGCGCTTTCCCTCGATGAACTCGCCCATCTCGTTTCGCGCCGGGTCTCGCCTGCCGAGACGCTGAGCCAACTCGTTCAACTGATTCAGTCCAGCTTGAAGACGGATGTCTGTTCGGTTTACCTGGTCGAGCCGAATCGGGCGAATCTGACGCTGGCGGCGACGGTTGGCTTGCGGTCCGACGCGGTGGGCCGCGTGCGGATGCCGATCAAGGAAGGACTGGTCGGTTTGGTGGCCGAACAGATCCGGCCGATCGTCGTCGAGGAGGCGGAGAAACATCCGCGTTTCAAGTATGTGCCGGAAACGGGTGAAGAGACCTACCACTCGTTCCTGGGCGTGCCGGTGCTGGACATGGGTGTTTTGCAAGGCGTCTTGGTCGTGCAGACCATCGCCTCTCGCCTGTTCTCCAGCCCGGAAGTGGAGCTGCTGGTGGCGACCGCCACGCAAGTCGCGCCGCTGGTGAGCGAATTGCGGGCCCAATCGCAATTCGGCAGCCAGACGTACGACCGCGCCCGTGGTCTGTCGCGGAATCTGTGGTGGAGCTGGGATCGCGAGTCGAACGATCTGTTTCGGGCGCTGTCCCCGGCCCAGTGGCGTGAATTGAATCACAATCCGGTGCCGTTGTTGACCGACATGCCGCTGCAAGAGGTCGAGCAGCGGGCGAAGGAATTGGTGCTGCACGGTCGGGTCAATCACGCCTATCGACGGCTGCAGGACTATCGGACTTCCAAGACAACCTGGGGGGCGCGGGAAGCGGGCGTGCTGTGGGCTCGGCCGGTCGCCTACTTCTCCGCCGAATTCGGATTGCACGAGAGTCTGCCCATCTATTCTGGCGGCCTGGGCGTGTTGGCGGGAGACCATTTGAAAAGCGCGTCGGATCTCGGCGTGCCGCTGGTCGGCGTCGGGCTGTTCTATCGCCAGGGCTACTTCCGGCAGCGGCTCGATATCGAGGGCGACCAGCACGAGGAGTACATCACGAACGATCCGGCGCAGTTGCCGTTGGAATTGGCGGTCGACGCCAGCGGCGCGCCGGTGCGGATTTCGATCGATACGCGTGGCGGGACGATCCACGCCCAGATTTGGAAACTGCAGGTGGGCCGCAACACGCTGCTGCTGCTCGACTCGGATGTCCACGGCAACTCGCCCGAAGACCGCATGTTGACCGCTCGGCTTTACGGCGGCGACCACCGTGTTCGCATCCGCCAGGAATTGCTTTTGGGCGTGGGCGGCGTGCGAGCGTTGCGGGCCCTGCGTATCGCCCCGGGCGTCTTGCATCTAAACGAGGGTCACAGCGCGTTCGCGACGCTGGAGGAAGTCCGCCATCGCATGCATCGCGAGGGCATTGGCTTCGAGGAGGCGAGCCGCCGTGTGACCCCGATGGTGGTCTTCACCACGCACACGCCGGTCCCTGCCGGCCACGATCGGTTCTCCGGCCACTTGATCGAGGAGCACCTGGGGCCGCTCCGGGACGCGATGGGCGTTTCGTACGACGGCTTGATGGCGCTGGGGCGCGTCGATCCGTACAACTCGTCCGAGGAATTCTGCATGACGGTGTTGGCGTTGAAGCTTTCGCGCCGAGCGAACGCCGTGTCGTGCCTGCACGGCCAGGTATCGCGGGGCATGTGGATGCCGCTCTACCGGGCCAAATCCGAAGAGGAAGTGCCGATCGGTCATATCACTAACGGCGTCCACGTCCTCACTTGGCTCGCGCCGCAAATGCACGAACTGTACGATCGGTGCCTGGGGACCGATTGGGAGCAGCGGAGCGGCGAGGCGCGGCTGTGGGAACAGGTCGAGTCGATCAGCGACGCGGAACTGTGGGAGGCC
>JBIKVL010000506.1:0-4149 GCA_044356875.1 Pirellulaceae bacterium
CCATCATTTCGACGGGGCTCGTCGGTGACGCGCCGTCGATCACAATGGAAATCACGCCGCCAAGCTCGGGACGCGTGATATCATCGAAATCGAGCGCCCACATCCGGCTCGCCCCGCCAAACGTATCGGTCGTGAGGTAATAGAATCGCGAAGGCCTTTGCGGATCCCAATGGCCGTCTTCGACGCGGCGGAATTGCGTGATGGTGTTCGTTACCGAATTGGTTTGCAGCTGGGCGGCCGTCAAGTCGCTTACATCGCCCAAGCTCCGCAATTCGAACCGCTCGCCGCTCACAACCGTGGACTCGTTGGCGTCGTACGCCCCTGGCAAGCCGACGCGGACGCCGAAGGTGGTGCCGCCGAGCAATCCGGCGCGTTCCACCGGATTGCCCGTGCCGCGTTTGTCGCCCACGTAAACGTAGACCTCGCTCGGATTGGAGGCCCCTTCAGAGGAAAAGGTGCGGGAGGAATCGTCCAGTCCCATGACAATGGTTTTGTTCTGAGCGAAAGGGCTGGCGACCGCGTTTTCCCAGGCGAATTTGCCGAGGAAGTCGAGCTCGTACGCCGTCCCGGTGCTCACCACCGTGCCAAACAATCGGCCCTCCGTCGTCTCTTCGCCCGCCATGTAGATCTGTTCGGTTGAGCCCAGCCCTGTGGCCGCGTTGAAAAACGCCGTGGGAGCCGGCAAATCGGCCGAACAAAACCTGTTGAAAGCCGTGGTTTGCGATTGGAACGTGTCGGTGGCCGAATCGTACAACTGCACGCTTTGAATAAGATCGCTAGCGCTGACGACACTGTAATCGTCTTTATTGAGGATCCACTTCGAAACGAACGCGCCAGCGCTGCCATGGGCACGAACGATTCCGGCGGTCGGTTGCAGTTCGTGGCTCACCAATGCCGTGAACGTGCCATCTCCGTTGTCATACGCGCCCATTCCATCCGGGATCCCGACCATGTTATAGGTGCCGCCACCCGTCTTGGGCACCGTGTCGCCAACGGTGACGATCGGACGTAATTCGACGTTGGTTTGCGTCGGCAGCAGATAGGGTTCGGCCATGGTAAAGAAGCCGCTAAACACCTCGCGGCGCTCGAGCCGTTCGCCACCCGCGATCCAGTTGAGTCGCGGTTGCTCCGACCGCCGCCGCCTGCGTAGCCGCCCCAAGTTGATGCTCGCCATTGTGCTTTTCCCCGCTCGTTTGAAAACTGGAATCGCGGGAGAAGATCGTCGGAGAATAAAACCGCCGCTCGACGCGACCTTCTCGCTGCGGCGGGGATGGTCCCAGCCTTTCTTGAAGAAATGGCGAGCCCCAGACGAATGTTGTTGGCTAGTCGATACTCCGCGCGAGCACGGCGGCTTGGAGCGGCGCGGTGGTTTGGCGGTTGGCCGCCAAGAGCGCCGAGAGCTGAGCGGCGTTCAGGCCGCTCGGCAACGCGGTGTGGAAATGGGCGGCGGCGTTTCGCACCGCCAACTGGTCGGCCGCACGGGTGATGACTAGCTCGTCGCCGTCGTAGGCCCAGGTGGCTCTGCCAAAGCCGACCACTCGCTCGCCAGCCCCGGCCAATTCCTGAAAGAGCGGCACGAAGCCTTCGCCCGCCGCCGGCAACGCGCCACCGGGCGGGACGTGCCAATCGGCCATCGCGGCCCCTATTTGAAGTGGTTCGCTGCGATACACCAACGTGCCGCCCGCATGCGTGGCGGCAGTCGAACCACGAAATCCGCGAACCGTCGTCCAGCCCGTGGAACCGCCGGTGACAGCCACTTCGAACAACTCGTTCTCGCACCGCACAACAAAAGCTCGGTCCGTTGGAAAGCCGGCGGCGGAACTGACAGTGATGCTCGTCTGCGAGTCGTTCACCGCGGCGGCCAGCCAGCCCATTCCCACGAGCCTCACGACGCTGGCGATTCCGAGATCGGCCGTTTCGATACGGGTCTCCGCCGCCGCGTTCCAATTCGCCTGCGCGACCGCGAACGGCGCTCGGCCGATCACCTCCGGGAACGTGCCACCGCCGCTGTAAACGGCGGCGGGAATGGCCGGTCCGACCGCCAGCGCGGGCACACGTCGAGCAATCGCGGTCGCTCGGACCGCGATGCCGCGGGAACGTTGATCGAGCCACTCGGGGCCGCCCGCCGGCACGCGGCCGAAGAGAAACGGCACCCGATTGCCCGTGGTGGCGATCCCGACCCCGCTATCCGGCAGTCCCGTGAACGATTCCCCCGTGCGCCGCAATCGCACGAGGAACGCGTCGCCGGCCGTGTTCGCCACAAAGTCTTCGCGATCGTAGGGGTATTCGGCCGAGCCCCCATCGACCCCTTCACGATGACGTGGCTGGGAAACGTCGTAGTCGCCACGAACGAGATCGCCCGCCGCGTGGTTACTAGCGTTCGTCGCCAAGCTCGGTTTGTGGACCGGCTGAACGCCAATCACGATCGTGGGACTCGCCCTATATTCCGTGCCAGGAAGCTCGATGCCGCCCGAGTAACCGAAATCGGGCCCCGCGCCGAATCCCACCACGTCTCCGTCGCTTGGATCGAGATTGTCGTCGAACACCCAACCAATAACCCGCGCCACGGATGCTCGATGCGTCGCGTCATCCATCGCCAGCGGCCGCCGCGCGCCCTCGAGCGCGCCGCAGTGCGCCGCCGTTTGCATCTGGCGCCGGGTGAGCAGCGCCAGTCCGCCATCCACGACCAATGCGGCCAACGCCAACGCGACGAACAGAAAGAGAGCGAACCAGACCAGCACGTAGCCGCGACGCTGACGGCGACATCGCCGCCTTCGAAGCCGGCCACGACACCACGGTGGCGAACACTCTCGCGTCCGCAGTGGTTCTCGTCCGCGAGAAACTCGCTCGTTGGCCCGCGTCATTCGAAGACCTCGCGGCGGTAGATCGCTTGGGTCGAAAGCACGCGGCGAAATGGCCGCACAACGCCACCGAACGCGGCTTGTCTTCCCATGCCCAACCGGCCGGCGTTGGGACCGAAGCCGGCGTTGGCGGTCGCCACAAGCTGATACGGCGCAGGTGGCGTAGCGCCCGCGACCACGCCCAAGTCATCGGCGCCGACCGGCAAGTTTCGCAGCCCCTCTTCGCCCAACTCCGCCTGGCCATCGATCGAGTTGTCGGCATGTTGGTATTGGAAGCCAACAAGCGACGCCGCCTGAAACGGATAGTTCAGCCTCAGCGCCACGAAGCCGGGCTCGAAGCCGGCCGGTGGCGTCGCGCCGCTCGGCTGGAGCAGGCTGAACGGGCCATAGAAAACGGTCGAGTCCGCCGCGCTGGCCGCGCGAATCTCCTCGACCACCGAGCGCCACTCGATGCTCAGCGTTTCGGACTCGACGGGTACTCCTCTTCCAGTGAGTCCCCCGCGTTCCCGCACCACGGGAATCAAGACCGTCAAATCCTCATGGCCAGCCGGCGCCGGGGTATCGCTATTGCGGACCAGCGTTCCCGGAAACCGCACCAGCCGCCGCGGCGCCGCTTCGCCTTCGAGCACCACTTCCTCGTAGATCATCACCGGGCGCAAGAGCCGATTGAGCAACGGGGCGGCGGCGAAGAAATCGTCCAGCGTCTGGCCGGCGGCCAGCTCCGACGCGCCCGCCGTGATGTCGATCACTAGGTACGATTCGTCGAAAAATCGAGCTCGCACCGCCGCGTTCGCGAACAGCGTTCCCGCCACATTCGGATTCGTGGAAGTGCGTTGGGTCGCCGAGGTGAATCCGGCCTGGGCCCCGTGGAGCGGAAACTCGAGGGCGGCGGGCAACGGCAATCGCGCCAGTTCCTGAGCACCCACGTCCGCCGCGAGTTGCAGTTCCTGGTCGGCGAAGAGCAACATGCCGACCGCGATCACAATCGCCACCAGCAACGTCAGCGCGAACGACACGATCGCCAACTCAAGCAGTGCCTGGCCGGAGCGACGAGCACAGCGATGGCGAATCGCGCATTTCATGGAGCGAAGATTGATGGATTCCAGCGAAGGCCGGGCGAGCAGCACCGCCGCCGCGAGCGAAACGCGTCGGGACGATAAGCGGTCCGTGACGACCGTCTCAGAATAGCCGAACGCCTAGCGAATAAAAGAGCCGCGCGGCGACGGCTGAGAGTGCTGAGTGGGCTGAGAGGGCTGAGTGGGCTGAGTGGGCTGAGAGGGCTGAGAGG
>JBIKVL010000507.1:0-4146 GCA_044356875.1 Pirellulaceae bacterium
GCCCTCCGCGAGCAGCACTCCGCGAGCAGCAGCGTCGCCGGCGTGTGCCGCAGGTCGTGGAACCGGCACTCGGGAAGGCAAGAAGGTAAGGCCCGGCTTCCTCAATAACCCAGCCTTGAAAGGCTGGGCTACCATCGGTCGTCGCTGCGCGACTTGGCTGGAAACGACATAGGGTTATCCCTTCGTTTTAGCGCCATTGGCTGTGTACTACTGCCCTTTACGAAAACGCTTGAGAGCCCCGTCTGGTCGGCAGTGAATCGGTGCCTGCGCGGCCTGCTAGGCCCGTCACTACGGGGAATCCCATTCCATGACCAAACGCGGCGTGTAGGCGGCCCGAGCGTACTCGGTAGCGCACACCTGGAACCGCGTGTAGTTGCCCTGGTCGATGGCGCGGTCCGGAATCGGGATCAACGCCACGCCGGCATTGGCGAGGCTTCCATCCATCCAACTCCGGGCCATCATCGTGATGTCGATGCTGTAGGCCATGGGCGGTTCGACGGTGTCTCCACCTTCGTCCGGCTTCACCCGAATGAAGTTTTCGACCGGGCCCGCGTCCTCCGCGGAAGCGAATTGGTCGCCGCCACGCCAACGCTTGCCCGCTGCGGGCGCCCGCCAGGTTGCGCTCGCTTCGTCCCAATCCGAGAGCAACGGGAAGGCACCCAGCTTGGTGGTTCCACGCGCGCTGGGATCCCACACGAAGAACTCGACGCGCGCCTTTTTGAGCTTGGCCCCGGCCGGCAGCGAGGCTTTCGTCAAGTCAAAGCGCAGGAGGAACGCGGTGCTCCGCTGCGCCTTGCGGATCGCGTTGTCCCGCGGAACGGTTCCCAGCGGTTTCTCCGGCACTTCGAAATCGATCAAGGTGTCGCGGACCGCTTCTCGACCCGCCAGCGTGATCACGCGCGCGGCCCCGGGACGCAGCGCCGACGTGGGGGTAGAGACCGACGGCGACCCAGCGGTGGCCCCGCCAGATCGAGTCATCGTCCCGCTGTCATCAGCGACGTAGCGATCGAGCAGCGGCGGCGGATTTCGCGGTGGCCGAGGCGCGAACAACACCGATCGCGATCCCGGCGGGGAATTCGCGGGCGGCGACGGCGGCGGAGCGGCCGACAGGGCCGCGCCGATCCGGTTTCGCAGCTCGGCGACCGCGTCCGGACGCAATTGGGAATAGTGGATCAATCCCGCGTCCTCGCCGCCGACAAATCCCGACGCCCGTCGAGCGCCGCGAAGTCCCAATGCCTCCCGTACCCGCTGGCCCACCGCCCAGCGCGGTTGCCGCTGCGAGTCGGCCCAGAGCGCCAGGTATTCGACGTCCTGCTGGCCGCGACGGTACGCCTTGAGCCGAACCGAGGGCACTGGCTCCGTCGATTTCCCGCCAGACTGGGCGGGATAAAACAACGCCAGTTCGTCGGCCTTGCGCCACGACTCCGCGTTGCCCACGGTTTGCCACGGCAGCACGCCATCCGCTCCGAGGCTCCAGGCGTCGAGACACCAGCCCAGAGGTTGGACGTTGGAATCGATGATGGCATTCGTCCCGCCGTACTCGATCGCCAACTCGCGAAACGCCTCCTTGCGGTCCAGCACCATCCGCGTGTACTCGCGGAACGCGCCGCCCACGACGTTGTAATCGAGCAGTCCGTCGAACGTCGTCCGCTGCCACTGCGGCCGCGAAATGTCCGCGCGGAACAACAGATGGGAATAGGCCGAGGCCGCAGCGATCCCTGGTGGTCGGCCGGTGCTGGCGGCGCCTCCGCGTGCGTTCCGCACACCCTCGTGAAACGCCTCGCCGTACCACGCCAGCGCCCAATAGTCCTGGAAATTCGACGGCTCGTCGAGCAACCAGGGGGACGAGCCACGGGACCAGCCGCGTTCCTTGAAGTTGTTCTTTCCATTCAGGAAGAAGTGGAACAGCGTCCGCCGCCAGCCTTTGCCGTCCAGATGCTCGGCGAACTGCCGGGACGCTTCGACGAAGCCAGCCCGATACGACGGCGGAAAGGCTCGATCCGCCCAGTAGTCGCCGTTGTAGTTCGACTCGATCGGCAGCGGCCAGTTTTCGTTCAGCGGCAGGTAGAAGCACTCGATCGGTACGCCTTTGCGCGGCAGGTCGGCGAAGGCCGAACCATCCAGGTAGGGGCCAAATCGCTGATCCCACGCTTCCCAGGCGAACCGCTTGCCGTCCCATTCCGGTCCGCAGCCCGCAGCCAACCGACCGTTTTGAAAATAGGGAACCCGGTTCAAGACTGTCCGGTGCTCATGTGCCACGCGATAGTAGTCCCGCTCGTTGGTCGGCAGCGAATAGCAATTCATCTCGGCCAGGAAACTCAACTCGTCGGGTAGAGCGAAGTTCCAGACCGTGAGCTGCATCGGCAGTGTCAGCGTTTCGCCGCCCGCCGCTCGCAGTTCCAATTGGCCGGTGTGTTCGCCGGCTGGCGCCTCGTGCGGCACGTACAGTTCGATATGCAAACTGCCTGTTCGTTGGCCCTCGAGCGCCTCGTCGGGCGAAGGAACCGAAAATCCTCCGGTCAGCGGCACGATCGGGTCCGGTAGCGGCCCTCGAGCCGTGGTGATGTGCCAATAGCGGCCGATCCGCGCCTTCATGCCCGAGAGCGATGGCATCTTCAGCGCGAGCCGTACATCCCGCACGGGACCGCCAAACAAAACCTGGAATGCCAGGAACTCGTTGCCCGCCGCCGTCAGTCGAATCGTGCGATCGCTGGCGTTCCACAGATGATTCGACGCCTTGTACTGGTTGGCCGCCGCCAGTTCGAGGGGCGGCACCAGCGCGCCGGTGACCGGATGCACCTTGTCCAGTTCGTCGAGCACCGCCACTGTCGCGTCGCCCAACCGGGGCAGCGGGGCAGGGGACTTGTTGGCGGCGGGCGCTTGCCCACCGGGGAATGTGCCTCGGCCGGTCGCCGGAGCGTCCTGCTTCAACGGCGGTAGCGGGGCGGCGACCCGCGTCGAAAGTTTCGCGCGGAACTCCAGCGGCTCGCCGACGTTCCCCGCCGCGTCCACGGCCCGCACCGACACCGTGACAGCCGTTGCCGCCGCCAACTTCGCGGAGAATGGCCAATCTCGGAGCCGCATCTGAACGCGAGCGCCTGCGGGACCCGCCATCGGCACCAAATAGCGCGGCGCCTCTTGCCCGTCGATCTGAACAAGGAAGCCGAGCGCACCCGCAGGGCCGTTGTCGGCGGGGGTGGTCCAACTGATCCAAGCCTCGCCCGCAGGCAAATCGGCCGCGTCGATGATCGGGTTGGCAGGACGAGCCGGCGGGTCGCGATCAGGTTCGCCGTAGAGCACGGTTAGGTAAGGAGCGTCGGCCGAGTCGCCATCGCGGCTATGGAAGAACCGGTTGGGGAAATGGTTCAGCGTGAAGCGTTCGCCATCGCGGGTCCACTCGGAGCCCGTGTCGTCAAACGCGAGGAATCCGTAGCTCAGGCCGGCGATGCGGGCCGCGACCACGCGTGGCGCGATCGCCAAGCGTTGCCAACCGCCGTTATCGGGAGCGGAGGCGTCCGCGGTTCCCCAATCGCTGCCGCCTTGTCCGAGGATCACCGAGCAGAGATCGCTGCCCGGAAGGGTCCAGGGAAGATCGGGGTGGCGGCGAGCCCGAAAAGTCGACGCGCCCGCCTGGACCTCGTAGCCGTTGCCCGTCCCCTCGAACCATTCCGCGCTCACGCTGCTGACCGTGCCGCGGAGCAGGGTGGTGGTGCTTTTGGGACGCAGGTGGAGGGTGGCCGCTCGCACAACCCGCCCGCGCAGCGGTTTCGGGTCGATGTCGAACAGCGTCATTTCCTGGTTCGATTTGAGTTTCCAGCTCGACGCGCCGCCGTTGTTCCCATTCGCTTCGTCCCCAACATTGGACAGCCACAAATCGCGGGTGACCGGCAGAATGATGCCGTCGATCGGCGGTCGCACTCCGCCGGTCGCCGCCGCCGGGGCCGCCTTTGGGGCCAAATTTGGGGCCGCCTTTGGGTCGCCCATCGGCGAGGCGGCGGGCGTCTGACCGGCCGCGGCGGAGGTTGCGACAGCGGCGGTTGCTGTAGCGGCCGGCTGGCCATCGAGCACCGCGGATTTGACTTCGCCGATTTTCCGTACGGATAGCCAACCGCGGAGCAGGTAGCCGCAATTGCGAAGATGTTCGCT
>JBIKVL010000510.1:0-4143 GCA_044356875.1 Pirellulaceae bacterium
CGAACTCTGTATTCCGGTTCGCGCATTTCAGATACGGGAATTGCGCTCCTGATCCTCGGCGGGAGGAACCAGTCAGAAATGCATTTGGGAAAATACAATCGCTGGTTCTTGGATGGCTTTGAAGGGATGGTGTTCGATACTGGCGACCCACCAGCCCAAGACAATGATGCCAAATGAAGCGGCGAAGAAGGCGGTCAACCCGAGCGGTGGATCGGGCGGATTCTGAAATCAATGTTTCTTAGCCGCCGCCGGGTTACCTTGGTCGTTATGCGGGCCAGTGTCCTGAACCGTCAGGAAACAAATGTCCGCCTTGTGGCAGAAACTTGCTGACCTGATCGCAACTGGCGACGGGCGAGTATCGGAGCAAGGCTACGACGCCCTCGTTGACGACGGCCTTGGGATCGATGAGATTCTTTCCGGCGTACCCCAGGCCGTCGTGCTTGAGGAATATCCCGACTTTCCCAAAGGCCCTGCGGTGCTCGTGCTTCAGTTGGATGCCGACGGCAACCCTGTGCATGCGGTGTGGGGCATTCCTCGCGGTTACAATAGTCCTGCCGTGCTGGTGACCGCCTACAAGCCCGACCCCGCTCTCTGGGATTCGACATTTACGCGAAGGGTGTGTCCATGACCGTAAAAAGGAAGATCAAGTTGATCCACGAAGGCCGCTTTGCAGCTGAAGTGGAGGTTGATCTGATTGATGACGAAACTGGGTGGGCACCCTACCTGAGCGTAGCCGACGTCCGCAAACTCGATGCCGTGCGCTCTGCCCTTAAGGCAGGCCGGATCGCGGAAGCTGCGGCACTCGCGCGGGTTTTTCAGTTGCAGCCTCTGTCGCAGCGCGAAAGCGCATAACAAAGCAATGCGGCGGACTCGCGATAATATCGGTCGGCGTGGATAATCCCTTGGTCGCGAGCCGCTGGGAAGAAAAGGTGTCAGGACTCGGTTTTGGGGAGTTGAGCTCGGATAAGATACCGAGATGCGAAGACCGAAACGTGCAGACGAAGCGGGTGGGATTTATCACGCCTTGAACCGAGGCAATGCCCGGTCGAGCATTTTCCACAAACCGGAGGATTACAAAGCCTTCGAGCAGATCCTCGCCGAGGGACTGACGCGTTACGCCTGCCGGATTCTGCTTTACCAGTTAATGCCCAACCACTGGCATTTTGTGTTGCAGCCCGCGGAAGATGGAGGCATGAGCAACTTCCTGCGGTGGGTTTCGCTCACTCATACGATGCGGTTGCATGCCCACTACCGGACCGGTGGCCACGGACATGTCTATCAGGGCCGTTTCAAGAGTTTTCCCATCCAGGATGATGATCACTTTTTGTTGGTCTGCCGGTACCTCGAACGAAACGCTTTGCGGGCCGGACTGGTCAGTCGAGCCGAGGACTGGAGATGGGGTTCGCTGAGCCGATGGCTGGAAGAACCCGAGCGGGAACCACGCCTGCTCTGCGCCTGGCCAATTGCCCGCTCATCGCGTTGGACCGAGCGGGTCAACAGGCCACCGACCGCCACGGAACTCAAGGCCGTTCGCAACTGTGTCAATCGGGGCACGCCCTTTGGACATGAGAATTGGGTGCAGGCAATCGCGCGGAACCTGAACCTCCAGTCAACCCTTCGCCCCCGCGGAAGACCCAAAAAAGAGTCCTGACACCTTTTCTCGCCTTCGCCACGTACGCTGGCTGGACCAACCTTAAGAGGATCAACTTTCACAGCAACAGCCTTGATGACGAGGGGCTTGGGCAGGTCTGCGAAAAATTTCCCAACCTCGAATTCATCAAGCTTTGGCACTCGAAGCTCATCACCGACGCCAGTGCCGAACACCTGAAGAAACTCAAGAATCTCAAGGGCATCGAGATCAGTTGCTCGAAGGCCACCGCGGCGCTGGTCCGACACCTACGCGACCTGCCGATGGAATACATCGCGCTCGAATACGGAGTAAACTCGCCGGCCTCGGACGCCATCGAGACGGTTAAGGCGATCCCGACGCTACGCCGACTTTCGCTTTCCGCTGACAAGTTCACCGACATTGACCTCGCCGCTGTTGCCGGTGTGACTCAGGTTCAAGAGCTGTCGCTTTCCGGACTCGATCTGCCTGATGCTCGCCTTCCGCAGTTGAAGGCATTCGGCCATCTGAAAACCCTGACCCTCGTCCGCTACGGCAAAGGCTACCCGGACGAAACGCAGGCCAAAGTTAGAATCCTACTGCCCAAGGTCGACGTGAGGTTTGTGAAGTAGCCCAGCCCAGCTCCTGCGCACAGTCGTGGACCACTCCGTGGTCCAACGTCTGGTCCGACGTCTGGTCCGACCAACAATACGTTCATCACCGGGAAGGTGCAGACGGCGACCACCTCCCGAACACCGTGTTCGCCCAAATCGAGCTGTTCGTCACCGGAACACCGGCTGCGGACCACGGAGTGGTCCGCGACTATGCCGCAGCGTTCGTTGACATTAGCCGGCTCGGCGCTAGCCGCCGGTTTTCGTTCGGCTCCGGCCGCATCCGCCTAAAACCGGCCGCTGGCGCGGCTCGGCTGATGAGGGACCGTGGTTCATTAGCCGGCTCGGCGCTAGCCGCCGGTTTTCGTTCGGCTCCGGCCGCATCCGCCTAGAACCGGCCGCTGGCGCGGCTCGGCTGATGAGGGACCGCCGCCGGTTTTCGTTCGGCTCCGGCCGCATCCGCCTAGAACCGGCCGCTGGCGCGGCTCGGCTGATGAGGGGCCGCCGCCGGTTTTCGTTCGGCTCCGGCCGCATCCGCCTAGAACCGGCCGCTGGCGCGGCTCGGCTGATGGGGAAACCGGCCGCTGGCGCGGCTCGGCTGATGGGGAAACCGGCCGCTGTCGCGGCTCGGCTGATGGGGGACGGAAGCTACTCGTCCTTGGCGCCGCCTAGCGTGATCGAGATCTTGTACTTGCTTTGCAAGTGCGCGTGGGCGACGCTCGCGTGGCTGTCCTTCGGGTAGCGTTTGCAGACTTGCTGGAACGTCTGGATCGCTGGCTCCTTTTGCCCAGCTTCCTCGCGCGTGTAGCCGATTTGGAGCAGCGCCCACGGAGCCGCATTGGCGTCGGCGCCGACGATCTGGTTGTAGAGCAACACGGCTTCGTTGTATTCCTTCAACGCCCGATGGCAGGCGGCCATCTGACGGAAATTCTCGGGGAAGTTGTCGCATTGGCGATAGTGCGCGATCGCCTCTTTGTATTGGCCCGCGTCGCGATGGGTCGTGGCGAGCTCCCAACGCCATTTGTTTTGGTTCATCGTGTCCACCGCGATCAGCTCGCCATAGACGGCGACCGCCTCGGGAAACTTGCGTGCCGAACGGTAGGTGATCGCCATTTCGGAACGCCACCGGTTGGCTTGGTCGGGATTCTGACCGACGAGCTGCTTGTAGACCTCGATGGCAGGGTCGAACTGGCTTTGCTCGCGGTAACTGTAGGCGACTTGGCCAAGGCCTTCGAAGCGGTCCTGATAGCGCCGATAGGTGGACCGAGCGTCCTCGTACTTGGATCGCGACTTGAGGAAGGCGGCAAGCCGCCCGAGCAAGTCGTCGCTCGCGCCAGCCGCCTTCTCCAGCTGCGAGTAGGTTTCGACGACTTTCGTGTCCTGCTGCGACAACGCGTAGAGATCGGCGATCGCGTAGCCAACCGCTCGATGGGCCTGTTTCTCGGCGTCGGTCGAACTGGCGGTCGCCGCCGGCATGGCGCCCCGCAAATACGACACCACGCCGTCCGCCGACTTTTGGGCTTTCAGCTTCGTCTCGGCGGTGCCGCCCAGTCGCGCAATCACGTCCCGGCTGTACGCGTGTACTTGGCCCGGCAAAGCCTCCGGGGAGCACGTGCTCGCCAACGCTTTCACCGCTTCCTCGACCGCGGCCGATTCGAAGTCGATCACCGCCAACTGGCGGGCCGATTGCACGCAGGCGCTATTGATCGCCGAGTTCCGTGGGGTGTCGAACACGATTTTGCGCAACAACTGCATCCGGGTCGTGTTGTCTTTCTCTTGCGCCGCGAGCTCGGCCAGTTCCGACATCGCGTAGACGGCGGAAGGCGTTCCCGGGTATGTGGTGGTGACGCTCTTAAAGGCCGCCTTCGCTTTCGCGGTCTGGCCCATCGCGCGGTAGGTCGAACCGAGATAGAAGCCCGCCGATTG
>JBIKVL010000509.1:0-4143 GCA_044356875.1 Pirellulaceae bacterium
CACTTGGGATTGGAAATCGTGGAGCAGCGTGGCGAGCATTTCGGGCCGCAGTGCCGGGTACCAGGCGGTCGCAGGCAGAGTGACCGGCGCGACACGGACATGGTCGCCGCCAAGCACCGCGGGAAGCGCCGGCTTCATCGATCCGCGGTCGGCGACACGGTTGCGTTCATCGCCGCCCGTATAAAACCATGTCGGCGCCTCGGGCGATTTGTCAAAGACCTGGACGCGGCCCAGTCGCTGAATCTTGCGGAGCACGCCGTAGCTGTACTCTTGAAACGGGCCCGGATCGGCTTCGCCGGGCATGCGATCCTGGCGAATGTTGATCGGTTCGAAAAACGCGCGCAGTTGGAAGTAGTGATCCTGGCTGATCGGGTCGTATTTGTGGTCGTGGCAATGGGCGCAATTGAACGTCAGGCCGAGAAACGCCTTCCCGGTATGCTCCACGTTCGACCGCATCCAGTCGTTGGGATTCAGCGCGTACCAGTTGCGAATCAGGAATCCGGTGGCGGCCGCGGCGTCCGGATTGTCCGCGGCCACTTCGTCGGCAGCCAGCATCTCACGCACCATGCGGTCGTAGCCATGGTCTCGGTTAAGCGAATCGACGATCCAGTCGCGCCACCGCCAGACCTGCGGCGCGCTGTTCCAGACGTCGGGAACATGGCGTCGGCCGTGCCAGTCGGCGTACCTCCAGATGTCCATCCAATGCCGTGCCCAGCGTTCGCCGTAACGCGGATCGTCAAGCAAGCGGTCGACGAGTCGCTCGTAGGCGTTCGGCGCGGTGTCGGCGAGGAAGGCCCGCAGTTCCTCACGAGTCGGCGGCAGCCCCGTCAAGTCCAAGGTCACACGACGGAGCAATGTCGCTCGGTCCGCCTCGGGGCGCGGCGCCAGTTGACGCTGCGATAACTCGCGATCGACAAACGCATCGATCGGATGACTGGAAAGCGTCGTCGGTGTGGAAGCGGGCGATGACGGGCCCGGCGGCGCCGGCCGCGACACGGCCTGTCCCAGAGTAACCGGCCGTGGCAGGAGCGGACGAACTGGTGGGCGGAACGCCCAATGATCCCGAGGATCGGGTTCGGGTTGGTCATTCACCGGAGCCGGGGCGCCCGCGTCGAGCCATTCGCGTAAGCGGCCGATGTCCGCTGGTGCGAGCGGCTGGCCTTCCGGCGGCATTCGCACCGCGGCGTCCGCCGCGGTCACTCGAACCAAAAGACGGCTCGACAGCGGATTGGACCTATCAACGGCCGATCCGCTTTCGCCGCCCTTCAACATCGCGGCGACCGAGTCGACGCGGAGGCCGGCTTCTTGTTTCAACGGACCGTGGCAGGCGTAACAGCGCTCCTTGAGGACTCGTTTGAGTTCGCGGGCGTACAACCGATCGGCGGCGTTTGGGCCCGCCGCCTTGCCAGTCGCCTTGCCCGCCGACTCACCTTCCGACTCGGCGGCCCGCAGCGATTGGCAGGACGACTCAACAAGCGGAACGCTCAAGGCGAGAACGATCGCCAACACCGCCGAAGTGAACCATCGAGCGGCGGTGGCGAGGCGGATTGCCAAATACGGGCAGCACGGACTCATAGCGCCTCTGAAGGTGGGACGGTGCGGCGGGGGAGAGGCTAGTCGAGGCGCCAGGGTAAGCCTGTTTCCGCACCGAGTCAACGTTTTTCGGCGGCAGCGGCCAACAGTTGCTTGCGTAGGGCGCTCACTTGCCAAAAAACCGCGTCAGAAGCGCGAATACCACCATCGTCGCGCCGCCAGCGAACGAAATTCGCACCAGCTCGCCAAATCGCTCTGCCGGGAGCGTCGCCAAGGGACCAATGATCGCGCCGACCATCAGGCCCAAGGGAATCCCCAGTGCCACCCCCAACCAGGGGCGCCGTTGGCACATTCCAACTGGAATCCCCACGAACATCCCCGCGACGGCGCCCATGAGTATCCAAGGAATCAATCCAAAAAGGTTATTCGCCTTGCGTGCCGCCTCGATTACCGGAATCACATGGGCTACCAAAACTCCGCAGACGGTGATCAGCAGGAACAAATTCGCCAGCGACACGCCTCGTGGCGACGACGTCGCTTGGCCGTCGAGCGGGGAATCCTGTTGGGGCATCGCTGATTTCTCCCCACTAGGGCTCTTGGTCGATCAACTTGCCGTCCGCGCGATGCGCCAGTTGAAGCAGCACGGCAGGGGCGGTGGTGATAGAAAGAAAACGCACCGAACCGTCCCCGAAAGCGAACTGCACGCCTCCCGGATGAAATCCTCCGAATCCACCCACGTCGCGCAGCAGTTCGGCCATCGTGCGCGGTGGATTGCCGGGCGTGATCCCCGGTGCGTTATTCTCCACCGCCTTCACCTCGGAGTTATCCTTGTCACCTGAGCGAACAACGTCTTCAAGCGGCACAAACTCGCCCTCGTCGAGCAGCGGTTCGTCGAGCGGTTTGGTGTTGGAGTAATCGACTTGCGACATGGGCCCGAAGCTTATTTGCACCCGCCCTTGCTTCCGTGCATCGCCCAATGGCGAGCCCATATTTCGCAAGGTCGCGCGGGTTCCCGACATCCAGCCGAGGTCGATTAGATCGGGAGCCTTTTCCCCGATAAAGACGGTGTGGGAGGAACCGTCCAAGATATCGTCGTACCGCACGCGGCTGTTGAGGAAAAAGACACCATGGTTGTCGACATCGATCGGCGCTTCCACATCGTGATGGACCGCGGCGTAGGACGATATGGGAGATGGGCCAGTAGGACTGGAAGGACAGATGAGCAGCCGCATTGCAATCGCCCGCACCGGACCATTGGTCTTTGCGTAAACGCCCGCCTTCCAATCGATCGCCCGATACGCGTTCCCCTGCTCGATATAAGGCAGGATTCGGCTGATCCAGTTGTGATGGTAGCCACTTTGCTGGCTCAAGATCGGCCCCTTCGCGTCGACTGTGCCGGCCGGGTAAACGCCATGCGCCATTTCATAATTGTGAACGGCGATGATCAACTGGGACAAATTGTTTTGGCAACTGCTACGTCGAGCCGCCTCGCGGGCCGCCTGGATCGCAGGCAATAACAACCCAACCAACACGCCAATGATGGCGATCACAACCAACAGTTCCACCAAAGTGAAACCCGAGTTGAGTCCCGCCTCACGCTGCTTGTTTGTCATCGCCGCTCCCCAATTTCTGGTTTAGATAGTGTGAATTCCTTGGTGCGGCGGACGGACCAAGTCCCCGCCGCCGGATAGCGCGCTTCGATGGACACTCGCCAGCCACGTGGCCCGCCCTCGTCGCCCTGAAGCGCCGTCACCGCGATGGCCGCTTCGCCGGCGGCCGTCGGCACGCTGGCTTCGCCACTGAACTCGGCGTCCCCCACCGACCATTTTTCGCCACGGTAGGCGTCGTTCGCCTTCAGTGCGGCCACAGCGCGCTGCGCCGCCGACTCGCACAGCCACTCGGCTTGCCAGGCGGCCGCCCGTTGAGCCAATTCGCGGCGCCCGCGGATGAGTCGCTGCGTTACGAGGCCCGCGATCGCCGCCACGACGAGCAGACAGACCAGCGCCGCGACGAGGATCGCTCCGCTTCTCTCGGTGTGCGCCGTATGCGACTCATGCGCCGTATGCGTCTTATGCGACTTATGCGTCTCATGCGACCCATGCGACCCATGCGACCCATGCGCTTTGCGGGTCGTGGTCACTCCGCGCCGACGCCGCCGCCGGCTTCGCTGGCCGGGGGAAACGTCGGGGGCAGTTATCGGGCGATTAGGCGCATCCGTGGGCGGAGGATAAGCGACCTTGGCAGCCGCTGGCACCGCGGCGTCCACCTGCCACACCGTTCCTTCCTCGGCTGAAGCAATCATAAAACTCAAAATCTTGAGCGACGCCGTCCCCGCATCGCTTTCGGGTAGGGGCACGAAAGCGACGCGCGCTGAGGACCCGCGTCCCAAGTCGAACCGGTCCCGAGCGGTTGTGCCCACGCCGTCCGCCAGATCGGTCGCGATGTTGCCCGCCTTGCTGTCGGCGGCGCTGTCCGCCGTGTTGCCCGCCCGCGAGCGCACCACCAACCGCGACACTGCGTGCGCCTCGCCAAGGTAGACCACTTGAGTGTCGTCGCTCAATGTGAGACGAAGCAATTCGCGAGGCTCCCGCGCGACCGACGAATCAGCTG
>JBIKVL010000508.1:0-4143 GCA_044356875.1 Pirellulaceae bacterium
TGAGAATTGGGTGCAGGCAATCGCGCGGCACCTGAACCTCCAGTCGACCCTCCGCCCACTCGGAAGACCCCAAAAAGAGTCCTGACACCGTTTCCTCCCCTAGCGGACGAACACGGACAAATCATTAACGGCATTGTGAATCCTCCCAAGGACGAAGCAGATCTCGCGCGGTTCGAAGCCGAGATTCGCACCGCTTCGGAGGTTGCCGTGCAGGCGGTTCGCACGGTCGTGATGCCGGGGCGGCGTTACGAGCAGTTCAAGTCGCTCGCTGAATTCCGCGATGCCGAAGCCAACGCCTTGCGGATGCTGGAACTCGCCGCGCCGATCGTCACCAAGCACCGTGTCAAGCTAGCGGTCGAGAACCATAAAGACCAGCGAATCGACGAGCGGCTTGGGCTGTATCGCCGTCTCGACTGCGAGTTCATCGGCGCGACGGTCGATACGGGCAACAGCTTTGCGTTGCTTGACGATCCGTATGCCGTGATCGAAGCATTGGCTCCGTATGCCTTCACAGTCCACTTCAAGGACCAAGCGCTGCGCGAGTACGAGCAAGGCTTTCTGCTGGCCGACATTCCGCTCGGACAAGGCAGCTTTGACATGAAACGTGTCGCGGCGATTCTCAAGCGCGCCAAGCCCGACATCCGCATGATGCTCGAACTGATCACCCGCGATCCGCTCAAGGTTCCATGCCTAACGGACCAGTTCTGGGCGACGATGCCGCACGTCTCCGGCCAGGATCTGGCATGCACACTTCGCCTCGTTCGCGAACATCCGGCGAAGAGCCTGCAGTCAGTCGGTGCGCTGTCCCGCGACAAGCAAGTCGACCTGGAAGACGCCAACATCAAGGCCAGCCTCGCCTTCGCGATCGAGGAGCTCGCCCTGTGACAACATCGCGCCGCGGTTTCCTGCGAGCTATTGGAGTCGCCACCGCTTGGGCTTCACCCTACCGTGAAAAGCGTGCAGGCTTTCGTAACCGCTCACGGGCCGCCAGCAAATGGGTCTCATGGCAACCCGAAGCACACGCTTTGAAGTGTCACTTGTCCGGCGATAGATGGCTTTTTTTGGCGGCTTGCGTAGCCAAGCGTCTTCACTTATCGAGGCGTCGATGGCAGCAACTGGCCCGCGCGGCCTGCGCCTCAACGTCTTCTTGCTTGGGAAGTTTGGTTTTGCTCCGTCTCGGACATGGCGGAACTACTTAATCGCTCTCACAATGCGAAAGCCGGTGTTCCCAGTGCGCGAGACGAGCTTGTAATGGTTGCGATACGCGCTGCGGCAATGAAGATCGAAGTAGTGCCAACCGCCACCGCGAACCACTTTCGTTCCGCCGCTTTCGGGCCCGGCGGGATCATCGATCGGGCTGCGAGCGTACCATTTTGCATCGTGCCAATCTTGGCATCGCTCCCAAACGTTCCCGCACATGTCATGCAATCCAAAGGGGTTGGCGGGCTTTGTGCCTACGGCCTGCGCGCCAACATGATCCGCACTGTCTTCGTACCATGCGTAGTCGGCGAGCAACTGGCGATCGTTCCCAAACCAAAACTGCGTCGTCGTGCCGGCGCGGCAGCTATACTCCCATTCGGCCTCGGTCGGTAGCCGATAGCCGTTGGTCCCAGGGATGAGTTGAAACGCTTGGCGATCGTCGAGCCGATAGGATGGCGCCAGCTTTTCCTGTGCGCTGAGCCAATTGCAGAACGCGACCATATCGTTCCAGGTGATCTGCGTGACTGGAGAGTCGTCGGTGACCTTGTAGCCCGGCGTGTTCCAAAGGGCGGACTTCTTTTCCACCACGGTCTCGTCGGTCTTGCCCGAGTTGCCGCCGCCGAAACGCTCCGTCTCGGTTACATATTGAGTGGCGACGACGAACCGTCGAAACTGGCCGATCGTCACTTCGGTCGCGCCGATGCGAAATGGCTGCGTGATCCGCACGCGATGCGGCGGCTGCTCGTCGGACTCGATGCGGCGTCTTTCGATACCCGCTGGCAATTGCCGTTTGGTGTCAGCCCAGGCGGCCGTTTCGACGAGCGACTCGCGCGACCCGCCCATCATGAACTCGCCCGGCGGAATAAGGATCAGCGTCATGCCGAGCGAGTTTGTCGCGCGGAGCGGTTGGCCAAGGTGCTTGGCCCAAGCGTCTTGATGAACGCGCGCTTGCGGAGCGTCGAAAGGGGCGATCGCCAGCGGCGGAGAGTCCGCCGCGAGTGTCGCGGCCGCGAAGAGCACGACGATGCTCGCGGCAAGTCCTCTTTTCATGGCCGAGGAACTCGCTTCGCTTGTTGCGTCTATTGCTTTTACTGCAAGGACCGAATCCGCTGCGTGACGACCTCGCCAACCTCTGTCTTGGCGGTTCCCGAGATGCCGCCACCCAGTGCCGGGTCGCTCGTCACGGTCAGCGTCTGCTCGCCAAGCGTCCCGAAGGTCACCCGCGTGGCCGCCCGGCCGCCAATGAAACTCACCGACGACGGTAGCTTCGCGGCCGAGTCGGACGAGGCGAGCGTCGCGGTGCCCGTGTACCGCGGCATGGGCCGTCCTTGGAAATCGACCGCGACGATCGTCACGGGCACCGACACGCCAATCGCCGCCGCCTTCGGCAGCATGACGGAAAAACCGGCCACCATCGGCGCCGCGATGACTTCGGTGGTGGCTGTGGCTGAGATGTTTCCGGCAGCGCCGCCCCGCACCGTGATGGTCTGGCTACCCGGCGTGGAAAACGTCACGCGAACCGCCGCTCGGCCGTTCACGAAGGAGACGGAGGCCGGCAGTGTCGCCGCCGTATCGGAGCTCGTGAGCGTTGCGGTCCCATTGAAGCTCTGGATTGGCCGCTTGGCCGCATCGACTGCCGTAATCGACAGGTTCACGGTCGCGCCGGCGTCCACTTGCCTTGGCACATTCACGACGAACGAACTAGGCATCGGGCGACCGGCGACCGATGTCGACGCGGTCGCGGTCATGGCCGAATCAGCGAGCGACGTCACCTTCACGGACTGCGTGCCTCCAGTGGCAAACGTCACGCTAAACGATGCGCGACCGTTTTTGAAGCTGATCGGGATGAGTGGCAAATTCGCCGCGGTGTCGCTGCTCGAGACCGCGACTGACCCCGTGAAGGCGCGGACTGGCCGTCCGGCGGCGTCGATCGCGAACGCAGTCACAGGCGTAGGCACGCCGGCCCGCGCCTGCGGCGCGATGGTAAGACGCAGTCCCACGGCAACGGCCGGCGCGTTCGCCGTGATGGCCGTCGTGGCAGTGATGGCCGTCGTGGCCGTGGTGGCAGTGATAACAGGGCGGGCGACATCGGCGGCGGCGGTCGCTTCGCTAGGACCCATCAAGGGAGGCGGCATCAGGGCGTTTTCCGCGCTGAGCACCGCCCGTGACTCGAGACGCTCGACATGGCCGAAACCAACGCTCTTCGAAGCCTTCCCACGATCGAAACCGGGCCGATACCGCATGATAATCTCCTTTTCGCGAGCCGCTCCAATCCAACGCAGGGTGTAGCTAACAACCGCTTTCATGACAAGAGGCTCTGACAGGCTCACGATAGCGGTTTCCTTTCGACCGGTGATCGTGACCATGACCGACGTGCCCGGCTCGCTCCAGCCCCGGACCGGAAGTGGCAAATTCCGTTGGAGGATCGCGTGGTCGCGGAATGGCGCGGCGAACTTAAGGCTCTTCCGCATTTTTGGTGATGAGCCCAAGGGAAACCAACAGATTGGCGCGGTGTCGTCAATCGCAGGACATCCCCTTTGGTTTCGGGATATGGTGTTGTCGCCTCCTTGTCGTTTCTTGGTCCCGGTCGAGCTGGTATTCGCAAGTGAAACGTTGATTCACGCGCCCATCGTGCGAGGAATGGCTCGCTCGGCAATCCTTTGTTCAAAACGTGGCGTGAAGGAATCTTGCTTCAAGCAAGTCAAGTTTGGCGCGCCCGTAGGACTCGCGTTTGACGAGTTTCAATCGATTGACTTGGCCTTCGACTTGGCCATTACTCCAAGGAAGCTTTACCGAGGCTTCCATGGTCGGTAGGTCGGCACGCAGTCCTTGCGCGAAACGCCGAATGTCCGGCGGAACCGAATCGCCGCTGGCCCGCGTGATCCAATCGGACAGACGCTCGCTCTGTCGACTCTTGACGAGCTCGCGAAATTCCCTGGCCAG
>JBIKVL010000014.1:0-14388 GCA_044356875.1 Pirellulaceae bacterium
GATCGTTGTTCCAACCGATCCGCACCTGACGGCCAATGTTGTCGAAGGAGGCGCCATAGTCGCGGACCACTCCGCACTCCGCACTCCGCACGCCGCAACCCGCGGTCGACATCCCGCCGTCCGAGCCCCTCCGATCGCAGCACGAGGCCGCTTGGTTGACCGCGACGTTGGTGAGGCTTTCTCGTTGGACCGCGGAGTGGTCCACGACTGAGCCGGGTGATGGTGGCCGTTACCGCGGAGCTTTGGCCGGCTCGGTGGCGGAGGCTGGGACGACGTCTTGCCGCTTCGAGACGTGCTTGGCGAGTCCTTGGTTGATCATGGTCGCGACGGACTCTTCGCTCTGGGCGCCCGTGAGGTACTGCCGCTGCCAACCGTCCGGCGTTTTCGTGATCAGAACCAGTTGGGGAATCAGGTTTCCGCGGAGCAACTTGTCGCTCAACGCATCTTCGCGATCCGTATCCACGACCGCGAACTCGACGTTCTTCAATTTGCCGGCGGCGCTCATCCGAGGCATTACTTGCGACTTCATCGTGCGGCATCCGGGGCACCATTCGGCGCCGATGAGCACAAGCATCGGCTTGCCGGATTCCTGCGCGGAGGCATAGGCGGAGGCGTACGATTTCACTTCGCCGACCATCGAGGCGGCGAGGGCCAGGGAGAGAGCCAATCCAGTCATGTTCCATCTGCTCCAGTCAAACGGTAAGTCACGGCACCAACAAACTCGCGGACGAGCACCGGATCGCGACACGCTTCTAGCGCATCGAGGAGTGATCTGACCCGAATTGGGGAAGACAGCACATCGCGCGAGTGACTGCTCGAATATAGTTACACACTGGGAAGGGTAAACCCGCCTCCGCGCCGGTTTCCGGATTTTTTTCTCGCCTTGCGCTGCAGTGGACTGACAGCGTTTTCGTGGGCGAGTTAACGCGTTCGCCCGCGTTCGCCCGCCGCGGTCGGGGTGGCGGGCGCGATCGATCTTCGCGCTTAGGCGAGCGCTTCGAGGCCGGATTTGTCGTATACTCGCCCGACCAAACGGCAGTGCGCGGGGTAACCATGAAGTTGCGGATCGGGATCGTGGGACTGGGAGAATCGTGGGAAAGCCGCCATCGCCCCGCGCTGCGAGCCTTAGCGGATCGATTCGAAGTTCGCGCGGTTTACGCGGAGGTCGCGCATCTAGCGGAGCGGGTCGCGCAGGACTTTCATGTCCGAGCGGCGGATGGCTTCCGGTCGCTGGCCGAGCGCCCGGATATCGATGCCGTTTTGATTCTATCGCCCGAGTGGTACGGTCCGCTGCCGATTTTGGCGGCCTGCGATGCCGGCAAGGCGGTGTACTGCGCGGACGCGCTCGATTTGGATGCCGACCAGGCCCGTTTCTTGAAGCAGCATGTCGATCGCAGCGGCGTGGCGTTCATGGCGGAATTCCCGCGACGGCTATACCCCGCCACGCTGCGGCTCAAGGAGCTAATCGCCACCCGCCTCGGCCCGCCACGGCTGGTGTTTGGCCATCAGCGGTTACCGATCCCAGTTGCGGCTCCGCACGCCCGCCGCTCGTCCGCGGGAAATTTGGCGAGCCGCAATTTGCTTGAATTGATCGATTGGTGCCGCTACGTCGTCGGCCAGGAGCCAACCTCCGTGCTTGGCGTTCGCCATAGTGGCAAGGACTCAGAGGACGACTACCAGATGATGAGCCTCGATTTCTCGCCGATCGGGCAATTGGGGACTGGACCGCTCGCCCAGGTCAGTTGCGGGCGGTACATGCCGGGCGCGTGGTCCGAGGCGGTCTCGTTTCGGCCACCGCCGGCGTTGCAGGTCAGTTGCGAGAATGGCATCGCGTTCATCGACCATCCGACGTCGCTCGTCTGGTTCGATGCGGCGGGCCGCCATATGGAAACGCTGGATTCGGAACGGCCCGTGGGCGAACAGTTGTTGATGCTGTTCCATCGAGCGGTGACAAGCTTGGTGCGGAAAATGGGCGACCTTGAGGACACCTACCAGGCGTTGGCCGTGCTGTTGGCCGCCCGTAGGAGCTTTCGGGAGGGCCGCCGCGTCTGGATCGGCACGTCCTAAATCGCGCTCTTTCCGCGGGCACCTCCGCCGATCTGGTGACAGTCCGCAAGCGGCAGCACAAAGATTTTCCCGTCGCCAATCGCCCCTTCGGTCCCCGTTCGAGCAACCGCGGTAAGCGCTTCGATCGTGCGTTCCAGGAAGTCGTCGTTCACGGCGATTTCCAAGACGATTTTACGGAGCAGATTCGCCTTGTACTCGATGCCGCGATACGAAGCGGGCCGACCCTTTTGGCGGGCGTAACCTTGGGCATCCAGCACCGTGAACCGCTCTACTTCAATTTTTCCCAACGCTTCGCGAACCGCACGCAGTTTCGTCGGTTGGATGACGGCCAGAATCAACTTCATGAGCGGGCGTCCTGCGATAGGAAAAGCGGAGGGAGGAAACGGACAGCTCCGCTACCTCCCTCCAGTATCGTAGGCACGCTTGTCAAGTCGCCGCTAGACCGTGTCTGCCACGATACCGTGTCGCCGCCATCCGCTTTCGCTAGTTGCCGGCGATCGCGACGCGAAGCTTGATCCAGGGGCTCAAGGCGTCGCGACCGTAATCCGCGCGTCGAGCACTTTTTGGATGCGGCTGGCCGATTCCATCAAGTGGGCTCGCGAGTAGGTGTCCAGTTTGGCATTGGATTTCAGCAACGTCTCGATCCGTCCTTGCAGCGCGGACAAGTCGGCGTAGGCCACCGTCTGGCAGTCTTCCGGCGCGGCCGACTTGCCTAACGCCAGATTGGAAAGCCGGCGGAGGTGCGAGCGTTGCAGGTTGCGTCGCAGGCTGCTGATCGCTGGCTTTCGGTTGGTGAATTGGCCGTCCTTGATCGTGTCCACCTCGGCGAAAACCGCTTTGGTCGTGCGTTCAATAAGTTCGGCGGCGGTCATCGCGTCTTGATCGGCGGAAACCCGCAGTTCCGCATCGTGCAGCCGACGCAAAGTGGTCGACGACAGCAACTGATTGAGCACCATGTCCTGCCACTGCAGGGCTACATCGTGCACGGAATAATCCTTGCGATTCGGCGAGTTTACGCCCCAGTGATTCCAATTGGTTGCCGAGAGACGATTGAGAAGATCCGGCGAGAATTGGAACGGTTTGTCGCTGAGGATGTTTTGTTCGAGCATGTTCAAGGCGTCGCGTTGCAGTTTTGGGTCGATGACCGCGAACGGCGGTGGCGCGTCTTTGTCGCCCTTGTGGCTGCGGCTGGTCTTCAGACCGCCGATTTGCCGAGCCGCGAACATCATCGCTTGGCCCTGCTGCGACAGCAACACGCCCAGCGCCCGCCGCGCCAGCGTGTAATCGTCGCCATCCTTCACCATGCGGTCGACGAGCCCCGGAATCAGTTCGGAAACCAGTTGGGCACGTGTCTTGGCGTATTCCAACGGGTCGCTGCCCAGGTCGAAGCGGTTGCTGTCGGGATCGGGCGAGGTGCCCGTCGTGTCTTCGTCCGTCGAGAACTGCAAGGCGCGTTCACCGCTGCGGGCCGCGATCTTGTCCAGTTCCTTCTTTTCGCCATTCGTGTCACCATCGATCGCCTTATAGCCGTACTCGATCGCCCACACGTCGTAGGGACCAAGCGCCGTTTGATAGAAGTCGCCCTGCTTGGCCCCCTTGGGGACGATGTTGGCGGGCGTGTAATCCATGACCGAAGCGACGAGCTGTTGGTTGGCCTTCGACGGGTCGTTCAACTCCTGCAAGCTGCGCCATTTGCTGGCCTTGAAGTTGTGCCGCAATCCGAGCGTGTGTCCAACCTCGTGCATCGTGACTTCCTTCAGCCCTTGCATGATGAGCTTTTCCTGCAGCTCAGCCGCGACCTTGGGGTCGGCGGCGGCGGCCAGCGCGGCGGCGCCGAAGGCGAACTGATGCGAGGTTCCCGATCGCAACATGCAACGGCTCGCATGCGGATTCCGTGCCAGGAATTCGCGGGAGGCTCGCTGAATCGGGGTTTCATCCGCGGACGGCTCGCTCTCGTAACCCATCAACTGGGCAGCGGTCAGCGTTTCGAATTCGTTCTTCCAGAACGTGAGGAAATCCGCGTCGAAGATAATGTCGGCGTCCAGGATTTGACCGGTGTACGGGTTAACGCGCGACGGCCCCATCGCGAAGCCGGCATTCGATGTGATCCAGCGGAACGTATTGTAGTTCACGTCTTCCGGATCCCAATCGGCGTTGTCCGGCTGTTGACGCACTTCGATAGCATTGAGCCAGCCCGCCGCTTCGAAAGCCTTATTCCATTCGGCAATGCCGTCGCGAACGGCCGGGCGGTATTTGAACGGGACGGTTTTCTCAATCCAGAAAATAACGGGTTGTTTGGGGGACGTCGGTCCGTCGCCCGCGCCGGACGGCTTTTCCAAATGCCAGCGATTGATGTAACGCACGAACTGATCACGGTCGCTCGACTTCGAGAAATCCTTGACCACCGTGAGGAAGTAGCCAACGCGGTCATCCGCCAGCCGCGGTTCGTAGTTCGTCGAGGGAACCCGGCTGATCGAGTAATGGATGTTCAGCGATACGCCTCGGCTGTCGGCCACGGTATCGATTTCCATCTGTCCGCCCGAGGCGTAGGTGGCGGCGACCTGCAATTCGAGATTGTCGTTGAAATTCTTTACCGCTGCCCAGCTTGACCGATCGCGGGCGAAGCTGAATCCCGGAAGGACTTGGCTGATCTGAGGCAGATCGCTCATAAAGATCGGCGAGAAATCAACCAGATCGCCGCCCTTGGGGCCTGGCGCCGCGATTGGCAGGCTGAATACGACGCTGTCGGTGTAAGCGTTGCCCACCGCCGTCGCCTCGGGAGTACCCTTCGAAGCCCGGAAACGGACGTTCTTGCGGATCACGTGAACCTTGTCGTCGATCTTACGGAAGGTCCACACCCAATCGTCGCCGAAACCCCAGGAGTAACCGCCAAGCAAAGGCGTTTGTCCAATCCCCTTAGCGATTGAAATCAAAACGATGTACTCGTTGTCGTACTCCGACGAACCCAATTCCAGGTAGAGGTTCGTGCCTTTCTGATGCACCGGCAGCAATCCCGTCGTCGACTTGGCGTCCTTCAACAACGCTTGATGCGCGGGAGGCGCCTTGCCGTCTTGGGCCGAAACGCTGCGACCAGCGACCGTGGCTGTCGCGAACGTCGCCAGGGTGACCACCGCCGCCATCAGGCGCGGATTCCGAAACGCAGGCCAACTCATGCTAGTACTCTTGCCTTCGGCTGGAAAAACGATGAACTGGGAAGAGGATGTTTGGCGGAGGCAGCTACGCAATGCCCGACAACCCCGAGCATTGGAAGGGACGCGGCTTTCCGTTACGGTTAACGTAGCTCACCAAAATTACCATATCCCGCGAACCGACACATGGCCAGTCTCATGGACGACACACTCTCCAAGCGGGGTGGCCATTCGCAACGAAGCGACCCAAACGCCCCACCATGAACACGCCCGACCCGTCTTCCGCCCGCGAGACCACTACGATCGGACCGAGCGACCATTCCGCCAGCCTGGAGTTCGACATCGTGCGTAACCTGGAGTTCCGGCAAGACTCGGACCGCGACACAGCCGATGACGCGGGCAACTTCCCCGAGCTCGCAAGCGTGCTCGCCGAGTATGACTTCGGCGGGACTCCACCACTTCGCTGCCAGCGAGTGGCCAACGCCAGCGGCTTTAGCGGCGCCGTCGTATGGCGTATTGCCTCCGCGGCCGGCGAATACGCTTTGCGACGCAATCCGGCGGGGCAACCGCCACCGCCGCGGCGGGCCTGGTTGCACCGATTCTTGCGGTTTGTCCGAGGACGGGGGTTAGACTTCATTGCCGCCCCGTTGACCACCCAGTACGGAGCCACCTTTGTGGAACGCGGCGGGCATTCCTGGGAACTTTCCCCTTGGCTGCCAGGAGCGGCCGATTTTCACCGGGCTCCGAGCCGTGCGAGGCTGGCGGCCGCGATGATCGCGTTGGCCCGATTCCATCAAACGGCCGCGTCTTTCCCCGGCGCCGCACTCGCCGGCCCGGCGGGCATCCCGACGTGGACGCCATCACGATCGACACCGACAGCCCCGCCTGCGATCGGCCCATCGCCCGGATTAGCCGATCGACTCCAATTGCTGGAGCGTTTGGCCGCAGGCGAGGCGGAAGAAATGCGCCGGGTGGTCGCGCAAGCGATGGCGACGGCCACGCAGGCCAGGGTGGTGATGTCCGGGCAGTTAGGGGCGGCGGCGGCGGTCCTCGCCCCGCGCGCGGCCCGATTCATGGAACTTTTCGATCCGGTCGCCACTGCGGCCCTGGAACAACTCCGACATCACGCCGCGACCCTTGTGCCTCTGCAACCGTGCCTCCGCGACGTTTGGCACAGCCACGTGCTGTTCACGGGCGACACCGTCTCGGGACTGATCGATTATGACGCCATTCGCGTCGACAGCGTCGCCGGCGATCTGGCTCGCTTGCTCGGAAGCTTCGTGGAAGATGACAAATCGGCGTGGGAATTCGCCTTGTCGGAGTATTCGCGGGTCCGGCCGCTGTCAGTTCGCGAAACGGCTTTGATGGACGTCTTCGATCTCAGCTCGATCGCGATTTCGGGAACGCAATGGGTGCGGTGGTTGTATCTCGACCGGCTCGAATTCCCCGCCGTCCCGGCGGTGGCGGAACGGCTCGACCACTGGATTCGCCGCGGTGAACGGTTCTTGGCGGCTCCCCCCGGGAATCTCGTCTCGAATCTCGCGTCGCAACGCGACTCGAATCTCGCCGCCGATTAGGACTTTCACGCTTCCCCGCTCGGTGCGTAAACTTAAACGAGCAGATGTCGAATAAAAGCTCTCCACTCGTCAGCTAAGGAACGAGTCGCCATGTTGCATCGATTGCGACGGTTTTCGCGACGGTTTTCGCGATGGGATCGATTTCCTCGAAGGTCATCGGCCAGACGGGGATGCGAACCCACGCTTGCGAGGGCGGCGACGCTTGTATTGGCGACGTCCCGGTTGGGGACGTCCCGGTTGGCGACGTCCCGGTTGGCGACGTCCCGGTTGGCGACGCTTGGATTAGCGATCTCGCTGGTGGCGGGATTGTTGCTCGGAAGTCTGCCATTTGGGGCGTCGTCGCATGTTGTGGCTCAGGAGCCGCCGAAGCTGAACTTGGCGGGCGAATTGCAAGCGTTGCGTGGGCAAGACAGCGGGTTGGACAACGGGCTGGCCGGCGATTTGGGGTTTGGCGAAGGCGAGACGTTGACGCTCAACGCGACGCTCAAGGCCGTCGATGGCGGACCGGCTGGCATCCTGGAACTGGATGCCAAGATCGCCCCGGACTGGCATTTGTACTCCATCACACAGCCACCTGGCGGCCCGCTTCGCACGAAGTTGGAAGTGCAAGCCAACCCGCCGCTGGAATTGGCCGGAGCTTGGAAAGCGTCGCAGCCGGCGAAGGTGCGTCGTGTTCCCGAGTATCCCGGAGTCGACCTCGAAGAGCATTCAGACAAGATCACCTGGACGGCATCCGTGAAATTGCCGTCGGGAGTCGATCCCGCGAAGTACGCCATCCGCGTGAAACTGTCCGGATTGACCTGCCGTGACAACGATTCCTGCCTGCCTGTAAAGCTGACCGCGAATGTGAAATTGGTCGGTTTCCGGTCCGGCTTGTCAAACGCCAGCGGCACTGATGTGCCTCCAGCCGCTTCGTCCGCGACGAGCGACAAACCGAAGACGGACACAACCGCGAATTTGTCTGCCTCGTCGGCTGCTCCCCCGTCCACCCCTTCGTCTGGCTTGGCTGCGCCCTCCGCGCCTGCCCCGCCGACGCCTTTCGCGGGCAAACCGGGGCCCTATCGCGCGATGTTGTCGCATGGCGAGATCAATGGCCATGTGACGTCAAGCGTCGTGGGAGCGGGCGGTACGGTGTCGTTGGTGCTGACGGCCAAGCCGCAACCGGGTTGGCATTTCTACACGCTCGCGGAAACCGATCCCGCGGACGATTCGCCATTCAAACCGACGTTGTTAGCACTCGAATTGCCGCCGGGATGGACGCGGACGGCGGCGGTCGCGAGCAAACCGACGGTCTCCAAATCGGTTCCCGGAAAGCCACCCGCGGTTTACTACGAGGGCGAAGTGAGCTGGACGGTTGAACTGCGGGCGCCAGCCAATGCGTCCGTTGGCCCGCAGGAGATTCGCGGGATTCTGGCTTACCAGACCTGCGATGACCGATCGTGCGATCGACCAACCGGTGTCGCCTTCCGGGCCGCTTTGGAAATCGCCGCCGGCTCGTCGATCGACGCCCCGCTGGCGCCGCTTGAATTCCAAGCATCCAGTTATGGGAAGGGAGCGGCGCTGGCTAAGACGCTGATGGCGAGTGGCGGAGCGAGTGGCCCTGTGCCTGGCGTGGCGAATGGCGTGGCGAATGGCGGTCCCGAGCGCCCCGATAACGCGCCGTCGGGTCCCGGCAACGCTCAAGTCGCTGGGGCAGCGGCGGGTGCCAGCAGCTGGAACGATATTGAATTGGTGACGGGCGACGACAAGGACGCGACGCTTGGATCGGTGTTGGTGCTGGCGTTGGCGGGCGGTTTTCTCTTGAACTTCATGCCTTGCGTGTTGCCGGTCATCGGTTTGAAGGTGATGTCGTTCGTCAACCAGGCGCACGGCAACCGTCGGCGGGTGTTTTTGCTGAATCTGTATTACTTCCTGGGCTTGATGGCGGTCTTTCTGGTGCTGGCGACGCTGGCGGCCGTGTTTCAATTTGGCTGGGGCAAGCAGTTCCAATCGACCGGTTTTAATCTGGCGTTGGCGGCGATCGTGTTTGTGTTCGCGCTCAGCATGCTGGGAGTGTGGGAAATACCTTTGCCGGGGTTCGTAGGGGCTGGTGCCGCCGCGGAGGCGTCCGAGCAGGAAGGGCCGTTCGGAGCGTTCTTAAAAGGCGCGTTGACCACGGTGCTCGCCACGCCCTGTACGGGGCCGTTCATGGGCACGGCGTTGACGTGGGCGGCGAAGCAGCCGCCGCCGGTCATCTATGCCACGTTCACGGCGCTCGGGTTGGGAATGGGGCTGCCCTACTTGGCGATTGGCGCGTTTCCCCGCCTGCTCAAATTCCTGCCCAAACCGGGAATGTGGATGGAAACGTTCAAGCAGGTGATGGGATTCGTTCTGCTCGGAACCGTGGTGTTCGTCTTCACCTTCCTCGACAAGGATTACTTGGTCGCAGCGTCCGGTTTGTTGGTGGGGCTGGGTGTTGCCTGCTGGTGGATTGGACGCTCGCCGATTTACGCGGATCTCAGGCGAAGAGCGTTCGATTGGTCGGTGGCGGTTGCCATGGCCGGCGCGATCTCCTGGGTGTCGTTCTCCGCCTTCGGGCCCAGCACGGCGCTGCTACCCTGGAAATCGTTCTCCCGTCCCGATTTGGATCGTCAGTTGGCAAGCGGTAACACGGTGCTGGTGGACTTCACGGCCGATTGGTGCCTGACTTGCAAGGTCAACGAGGCCACCGCGCTCAACACGAAGAAAACCCTCGCCTTGATCGAATCGCAGCAGGTGGTGGTCGTGAAAGCCGACAAGACCCACGACAACGCCACAAGCGAATCGATCGATCAACTGTTGGAGGACCTGGGGCATCGCAGCCATTCGATTCCCTTCCTGGTGATTTTCCCAGGCAACGGCACTCGCCCGATCGCGTTTTCCGGCCCTGTGACGCAGCGCATGGTGCTCGACGCCATCCGTCGCGCCGGTCCGTCGCGGCCTCAAGGGTTGGCCGCGGATCCACCGACCCGCCGGGATTCTTGAGTTGGCCGTGAACCCGCAGTGGCGGACTTCGCCGTGACGCGCTTCCGAGGGGAAACTTTTTTCGATGACCATCTCTTTTGTCTGCCCACAGGGCCATCCGCTCACCGCGCCCGAGGACATGGCGGGAAGGGCGGGAAAGTGTCCCCATTGCGGAACTCGCTTTCTGATCCCACATCGCGAGGGCAGCGCCCGATCCGCGGGCGGATCTCCGGCCGCGGGCGGGTCAACCGCTGGCACCGGTTCGATGGCAGGTGTGGCAGGCACGCGAAGCGAGCAGATTGTTTTTTTCTGCCCCAACGGCCACAAACTGAATGGACCCGCGACGTTGCGGGGCAAGCTGGGACTGTGTCCGCATTGCCAGAGCCGATTTCGGATCCCCGCCGAGCCGGAAGCCGCCGATGCGGCACCGCCCGGCGAGCTTGTCGATGAAGACGGCGAGGTGATTGAGGGCCGACCGCTCGATGAAAACGTGGAAAGCGGCGGCGGTGAAGGGCAGGGCGGAGATGCCAATGGGGCTGCCGAAGGAAACCTGGACGCCGCGACAAACGAGCCGGAGGCGGCTCCGGCACCCTGGCAAGCCCCGCCTCCCGAATCCACGGATTCCTCGCGCTGGCTGGAACTCACGCGTTGGCTGTGGTCCCAGCGCGACGGCCGCAGCGCCGTGGAATTGCGGCTTCGCAACGGTTCGACGCTCCAGCCCGCTTGGTTTTCCGCGACGCTTTCCGATGGCCGGATTGGCGTCTTCGCTCGACAGACCGAAGAAGGCCTGTACGATATCGCGGCAATTGCGTGGGAGCAGGTCGAACAGGTCGACGTTCGCGGGTGCGAGGAACTGCCGTCCGGTTTGTTCGAATAGGCTGCGCTCTCCCGCAGAAAAGTCGTCCGCAAGAAAATAGTCCGTTCCGATCCTGCCTTTTGCTTCGTACCGTTGAAAGCGCCGCTGCCGCATGTTGATCGTTGAGGGCATCGTGACGACTCGCAACCCGGATGGCTCGACGAATGTCGCGCCGATGGGGCCGCTGGTCGATAAATCATGGGACCGGTTGACGCTCCGCCCTTTTCCATCGGCGAAAACATGTGTCAATCTGCTCCGCGAGCGACGTGGCGTTTTCCATGTCAGCGATGACTGCGAATTGCTCGCCCGCGCCGCGGTCGACCGTTGGCTCGCGTTCCCGGAACTCGCCGAAATCGCCGGTTGGCCGGTGCCGCGTTTGCGGGATACGTGCCGCTGGTACGCGTTCGACGTGGAAGCGATCGACGATCGCGAGGCGCGGATCAGGCTGGAATGCCGGGTTGCCGACCGCGGCGTGGTCCGCGATTTCCTCGGCTTTAATCGCGCGAAACACGCCGTGCTGGAAGCGGCCATCCTCGCCACTCGCGTTGGCATGTTGGACGCGGCGTATGTTCACTCCGAGTTCGACCGCCTGCGGGTGATCGTGGAGAAGACGGCCGGCCCGCAGGAACAACGCGGGTTCGCCGTGCTGGAAGCGTTCGTTCGCGAGTGCAAGCCATGACTGCCGACGGCGTTCCTGGCGAGCGGGCCGCGACAGTTGCCGGCCAAGGCGATGGAGATGGCGAGCGCTCGGGCGAGCGTCCGGGCGAGCTGGATGGCGACGGGCACGGCTGGAGTGCCGAGGCCGGCGTGGAGATCGTCGCTCCCAGCCGGCTGCACTTCGGACTATTGTCCTGGGGCAATTCCGGTCGGCGATTCGGCGGCGTGGGCGTGATGATCGAACCGCCCAGCCTGCGGTTGATCGTGGAAACATGTTCTCAGGCGGGCGCTCCGCGAGACCGGCTGGACGCTCACGGCGATAGCAACGGAATCAAGCCATCCGAAATGATGGAAACATGCGAGCGGATTGCCGAACTGCGACGGCGCTGGACGGCGTTCCACCGTTGGTCCGTGGGCCCTTCACTGCGTTGGCGAGTGCTCGCAGCGCCGCCCCGGCATTCGGGGTTGGGCTCGGGAACACAATGGGGACTGGCCGTGGCCGCCGCTTTGGATGTTTTGTCCGGTCGCGTCCGCGGCCTTGGACAGGGGCAGGGGCAGGGGCAGGGGGAGCGAACCCAAACGGTCGACAGTAAACGCCGATCATCGGAACAGTGGGTTCGCGAGGCGGCGGCCAGCGTCGGACGCGGGGCGCGGTCGGCGATCGGCGCCTATGGATTCGTTTTCGGCGGTTTTATCCTGGAGCCAGGTAAATTGGAGGATGAAGCGCTCTCGCCGCTGGAACATCGAGCGGCGATTCCCGAGGACTGGCGTTTTGTGCTGGTGTGTCCCCGCACCGGTGCGGGAGATGCTTTCGCGGGAACCGCATCTGTTGAAGCTGCTTCCAACGAGGCTGCTCCCACGGCAACCGCCATGGCTGGTTTGCATGGCGCGGCGGAGCGCACGGCGTTCGCCAGCTTGCCGCCAGTGCCGACGGTCGTGACCGAACGACTGCGGGCGATCGCGGTCGAGCGCCTGGCGCCCGCCGTGGAACGGGGGGATTGCGCGGAGTTCGGCGACGCCGTGTACGAATACGGCGTCATCGCTGGCAACTGCTTCGCGCCGGTGCAGGGCGGGCCTTTCAACGGACCCGTGCTGACGGAATTGGTGGCCCGGATGCGGGCGCTCGGCGCGCGTGGAGTAGGTCAGAGTTCATGGGGACCGACCGTATTCGCTGTCCTGCCGAACGACGCCGAGGCGGCTTCGTTCGCCCGCGCGATCGCGGACGATGCGGCGATTCCAGTCGACGTGCAGATCGCGGCCGCGAACAATCGAGGAGCGGTCATTCGGCATCGAGTCTTCGAGGAGACGGTCTCCTCGGAGCGTTCCTCGGGCCAGTGAGGCGGAATTAACGGGTGAGGAGGCGGAACACCATGCCTGAGCTAGGCGTGAACATCGACCATGTGGCCACGGTGCGCCAGGCGCGGCGCACCTTCGAGCCGGATCCCGTCTGGGCGGCATCGTTGGCGGAACTGGGCGGAGCCGACGGCATCACGGTGCATCTGCGCGAAGACCGCCGGCATATTCAGGACCGCGACGTCCGACTGCTGCGGGAAACGGTGTCCGTGAAGTTGAACCTCGAACTCGCGTGCTCCGAGGAAATCGTGGGCATCGCCTGCGACGTCCGTCCTGATCAGGCGACGCTGGTGCCCGAGCGCCGCGAAGAAGTGACCACCGAAGGCGGACTCGACGTGATCCGCCATCGCGTTGCCGTGGCGCGGGCGATCGAGCGGCTGCGACAAGCCGGCATCTACGTGAGTCTCTTTCTGGATCCCGACCCCGAGCAATTGGCGGCCGCCGCAGCCCTGGGCGCGGAGGCCGTGGAACTGCATACCGGACAATACGCGTTGGCGAAGGGGCGCGAGCAGGCCGCGGAACTCGCCAAGTTGGCCGCGGCTGGCGAACGGATTCGATCGCTGGGAATGGCCCTGCACGCCGGCCATGGACTCAACTATCACAACGTTGGACCGGTCGCCCAGATCGCGGGAATGCACGAACTGAACATCGGCCACGCGATCATCAGCCGCGCGATCTTCACCGGCCTGGAACGCGCGGTTCGAGAAATGAAAGCCCTGCTCCAATGAGCGGGGGCTGCTGGCCGCGTTGCCGCCATGGCCGGTTGGGTTCAAGTGGATCTGAGTTGCTGATGGGAATAGTCAGCGACAAGAGGATTTTGCGTTTCGTAAAATCGCCGGCTCGCCTTTCCGCTGATGCTGGAAACAACTCATCGCATCGAAGCGGTGTCTCTGGACTTGTCTACGGACAGTAGCGGACGAAAACGTTCATCAGTTTCCGCTTGATGTTGCGGAGACGGGCCGGAGCGGGAATCTCCCGACGGTCCAGCAAGCTTCGGACTTCGGTGGCGATCTCGGCGGGCAGCGGGTCCGCCAGCCGAGCGGCGTAGAAGTCTCGATATTCTGGAATCACCGGCGGCATGCTGGCAAGAATCTCGGTTAGCGGCGTAAGCCGGTCGAAGACGTGGAATCGCTCCAGCTTGCCCTCGCTGGTTAGTAACAGCATCGTCCGGACGCACTTGTCGCAACGGCTGCAATTGCCGCCGAACACAACGTTGTCGAAGCAGACTCGCAAGTGGTTCTGCACTAAGGGCTCGTCCGCCATTTCCCGCAGTTTGCCAAGCCGGCAAAGATGCGACCCGTCGTAGATAACCTGGAGCCGCGAACTGGACCAGTGGGGATCAAGCTCCCAGTGTGAACCGCCCGGACGGGGCTTGGTGAAATTGACGCTGGAGGCCAGAACCAAGTGGCCGACACTGCCGCTGAGCACGTGTCCGATCGCGGCTAGGGCCCCGCCGTGGGTACGATCCCAGTGCACGCGAGCGAACAGCGGGTGTTTGCGGAGATTTGTGCGGACCACAATCAAACGGCGCCCCGTTTTCGCCGCGACTTCCTCCGCGGACCGCCGCGCGCGGCGGAAGTGGATTTGATCGTAATGCGGAATGTCGAAACCATGCACCAGCACTAAGCACTCGGTGGGATGATTGCCCCGCAGCAGGCTGTAAAAAGAATCGGCTCCTCCGCTGAAGCACTGAGCCTGCGACTCGAGGCGTTTTCCAGGCTGGTCCACGACCGCTGCGGTGATGGGC
>JBIKVL010000511.1:0-4140 GCA_044356875.1 Pirellulaceae bacterium
CCTTGGGACAGGGAATGTGCAACAACGGCAAATCGGCCGTATTCTGCGTGACGAACGGCAGGCCGGCCGCCGTGCCCGCCCCGGTTGGCTCGGCGGAGGCCTGTGGGGCGGCCTGCGGTTCCGGTTGCGGCGCCGGTTGTTCTTCCCTGGCGGCCGAGTCTGGTAGGGCGGAGGTCGACCCGTACATCGCTGGCCCGCCCAGCGTCGGCGCGACAGCGCCAACAGGACTAGGGATCAAAAACGGCTGGCCACACATCGGACAGACGCATTGCTGGCCCGCCTGGAACGGTTCGGCTTCGAGCAGATGGCCTTGCGGGCAGGTGAATTGAAACGGCATCGCGACGGCTCACTCAAGTCCTTTGGCTTGTCGATGGCAATGGTCGAACAACAGCCGCCACTCGAGCCGGGCAATGTCCCGACAAAGCTGCTCGCCGTCGCCGCCCGTACCCCGAGTTCGCTCGCAGAAATCCACAAATCGGAACGGATCCCAAACCGGCTGTCGAGCCAAGTAAGCGGCCGGTTCGGAGGGCGACCCGGCGTCAGCCGCGCCAGCCAGCCGCGAGTTCGCTAGCCGCGAGTTCGCTAACTGGGCGGCGGCGGCCGCGAGCTGCGCGAAAACCGGATGCTGGCGGACGCGTCGAAACCAATATTTCGCGTTGTCCGGATCCGGCTCGCGGCGATGCATGATGCCGTGCCAATAGCTCCCGGAACTTGTCTCGATAGCTTGGCTGATCGAGTGGCTCTCTTCGAGGAAGTCGTATCCGAGCCACAAGCCGGCGCGGCAACAGGCGGCGGCCTGCGAATCCACGACGGGGGCGAACAAATCGTGGTCGGACAGCTTGGCGAGCGTCGCGCGGAGCGTCTGTCGCAGCGACGCGTCGGCGGACGTCCCCGGCCCCAGTTGGCTGGGGGGAAGGTTCGCGACCAAGCCGGCGACAGCCTCGCTATAACGAGCCGATGCCGACGAGGCCGACGCGAAAGTCTCGAGCTGGGTGGTCAGGGGATCCGTCATGCGATGCGGCTAAGAGCGGCGGGCGGCTGCGCGGCGGGCGGCAGGATGACATTGGATTGTAATTGGCCCCGCCAGGAATCACTACCGCCAAGGCTTAGGCATTGTTACACTTCAAAGCGTCTTTTGTCGCGTCCCTGGATCAGGAAATATCGAGCGATGTCGTCCGATTCGTCGTCCGCGTCTTCCCAAGGTCCCTCCCGAGACCCATCCCAAGCCCGCCCCGGTGACTCGCGAACCGATGGTTCTAAGCCGCCCTTGAACGTCCGCCGACCGGCTGGTGGTGGTGGTGGTGGCGGCCGCTCGCAGCCATCGGGATCTCCCCAACGGCGCCACTTCACCAGCGGCGGCGGCAACACGCCCGACATCAGTCCGCTCTCGTCGCAGTTCCGCGGCCGGCAAAACTCGGGACCGGCAGGCGGGTCGGCCATTCCTCCTGAATTGGCGGATTCCAGCGACCTTGTCGACGAAGCGACGGCGACAGCCCCAGCCGGGATCGCGCCCGAACTGGCCCAAGCCGCACTCGCCAGGGATACCGCCGCGTTGCACGACGCCGGTGGACCAACTGGCCCATCCGAGCAAGGCGCATCCGATCAGGGCCCCGTTGATCAGGGCCCCGTCGGCCCAGGTCCGCTCGGCCAATGGCAGTCCGGCCAATCGCAGCCGGGCCAATCGCAGCCGGGCCAGGATCAAGGCGGCTCGGGTCCGGGCCGACAAGGCGGACCACGGCGCGGACGGCAAGGCCGTCGGGGACGGCCGGAAGGCGGCCAGGATCCGTCAACCGAGGAGCTGCGAGTGGCGCTTCCGCCGAAGCCCAACCGGCGGGAAAAGCTGTCGGCGGATATGGAAGCCGAGTTCGAGGCGGCGTTCGGTGGCCGATCGGTCGATACGATGTTCAGCGACAACGCGCTGACGGTCATCGGCAAGCAGCTCGAAGAGCTCGATTCGCGCCGGTCGGCGACGGTCGCCCGCGTGCATGGCGACAATGTGTTTTTCCTGCTGGGCGGACGCAACGAAGGCGTCGCTTCGGTCCGTCAATTCGCGACGCCGCCCGAGCCTGGCCAGATGTACGATGTCATTATCAAGGCGTTCAACGCCGAAGATGGCTTGTACGAACTGCATATTCCGGGCGCCTCGATCGAGGTCTCCGATTGGGCCGACCTGAGCGAAGGGGCGGTGGTCGAGGCGATCGTCACCGCCGCCAACACGGGCGGGCTGGAATGCACGGTCAACAAGATCCGCGGCTTTATCCCGATGAGCCAAGTCGCGATCTACCGGATCGAGAACGCCGCCGACTTTATTGGGCAGCGGCTGCTGTGCGTCGTCACGGAAGCCAATCCGCAGCGCCGCAATTTGGTGCTCAGCCGCCGCGCGGTGCTCGAACGCGAAAAGGAAGAGGCCAAACGCAAGTTCTACGAGGAACTGCAAATCGGCCAAGTCCGCGAAGGCGTGGTGCGGAAGATCGAAGACTTCGGCGCGTTCGTCGACCTGGATGGCGCCGACGGATTGATCCACGTGAGCCAGATGAGCTGGGAGCGGGTGAAGGATCCCCGCGAGCTGCTCAAGGTGGGCCAGAAGGTGCAGGTGCGGGTGGAAAAGTTCGAGCCGCAGACCGGCAAAATCGGCTTGTCGCTCCGCAGCCTGCAAGAAAACCCGTGGACCGATATCGACGCGAAATTCCCAATCGGCTCGACCGTCCGCGGCGTGGTGTCGCGGATCGCCAACTTCGGGGCGTTCGTCAAACTGGCTCCCGGCGTCGAAGGCTTGGTACACATCTCCGAACTATCCAATGTTCGGGTGAGCCAAGTCACCAAGGTGGTTCAAGAAGGCCAGGAAGTGGAAGTCAAGGTGCTGACGGTCGACCGCGAAAACCAAAAGATCGGTTTGTCGCTCAAGGCCGCTCAAGCGCCGCCCCCGAAGGCCGAAGCCAAGGAGGTCGTGGAAGAGCCTGCCCGCAAGCCGGCCATCAAGAAACGCCCCGGCCCGCTCAAGGGCGGCTTTGATCGCGGCGACGACGCCCAGAAAATTGGATTGAATTGGTAGCGGCTAAAACGGCCCACGCGATCACGGCCGTCGCGAAAACAGTGGCAGCTAGAACGGCCGGTGCTAGAACGGCCGGTGCTAGAACGGAACGTCTTCGCCGCCGGATTCCTGAAAGGCGCTGTTGGGGTCGAAGTCGTCGGTGGCCCCGGCCGCGTTGCCACCACGCACCACTTTGAACTGGGTCGCTTCGGCGCTGAGGAAGTACTTCACCTCGCTCTGCGCGTCGCGTTGCCATTTGCGGCCGCTCAGCCGATACGACACCTCCACGTCGTCGCCGACGCGGAGCTCCTCGACCGAGTCGCAGCCGTCGTTGGTAAACTCGATCGGGATATAGTTCGTGAACCGGCCGCTCGGCTGTTCGAGCACCACGGTTCGCTTGCGGAACCCCTTTTGTCCGAACGTCTTCGTCGGTTCGATCACATGGACGATGCCGCGCACTTTCGCTTCGCTCATAGCCGTTAAATCCCGCGTTGCCTGCTTCGACGAGCAACAAGTAGTCCAAAACTAGAAACCAGACGGTCCGCATCCGAGATTGAAACGGTTTTCCGGCCGCGCGGCAATCGCACTGGTCCGATTCCTAGCCCCACACTCCCCCCGCATGCCACTGATCACCCTGCAAGAATTGTCCGTTCGCTTCCGCGGTCCGCCCCTGCTGGACGACGTTTCCAGCGTCATTGAACCGGGGGACCGGATCGGGCTCCTCGGCCGCAACGGCTCGGGGAAAACAACGCTCATGCGGATCCTCTGCGGGGCCCAGGAACCCGACCACGGCTCCGTGCGGTTCGCCCCCGGAGCCAAGGTTTCGCTCCTGCCCCAGGATGTGCCCGGCGACCTCGTCGGCCCGATCGCCACCATCGTCGCCCACGATCTGGCGGGCGACTGGCAGTCGCAGCGGAACGTCGACGACATCCTGGGTCGCATGCAACTGGACGGCGGCCGCGCCTTCGAGACGCTGTCCTCCGGGATGAAACGTCGAGTGCTTCTCGCACGCGCGCTGGTCAACAAACCCGACCTGCTGCTGCTGGACGAACCGACGAACCATCTCGATATCGACGCGATCACGTGGCTGGAAGAGTTCCTGCAGCGGT
>JBIKVL010000512.1:0-4139 GCA_044356875.1 Pirellulaceae bacterium
CTTGATACAGCACCGCATGCATGTCCCAAGTTTGAACATTGCGGAACGCCTCGCCGGCGGGCACGCCGCACCATGCGGTCACGTTCACCATCCGCACGCCCGCCTCGACCAACCGCCGCGCAAGCAACAGGTTCTGTCCGAGTGGATGCCGACCATAGCGATCCCGAACCGCGTCCGGCTCCCGCGATAGCTCGAACGCCTGCCGCGCCGCCGAACCCGTGATCAGCTCCATCGCCTGCGAATGGAACCCGCGAATCGCGTCGCCCGGATGGGCCGTCCGCGAAGTTGCCGGCCCAAGTTGATCGAGCAACCGAAGACGCTCGGAGATCCGACCGCCATCCAGTCCCGGAGCCGGATCGAAACCGGAGAAACGAAATCCGGGCGATGACGGGTTTTCCAAATCCTTGCCTACCCGCAACGGCGCGTACAACGCGCCCAACCGACCGCCTCCCTCGTAACGCAATCCCACATCGCCCGCGAGATTCTGCACCCAGACATACGACGGCACATGGCTCCGCGACGGCATCAGCTTCGACAACATCGAACCGAAATACGGCGAATCGTCTTGGTTGGAACTGTTCGACTGGCCGCTTAGACAAACGTGCATGCCGTCCATGTGGCCGCCGCTGCCATGGGTCATGCCACGGACCAGACAGTAGCGATCGGCGAGCGTCGCGAGTCGTGGCAACATCTCGCTGACATGGACGCCGGGAATCCGTGTCGCGATCGGCTGATAAAGCCCGCGAATCTCCCGCGGCGCGTCGGGTTTTGGATCGAGCGTGTCGTGGTGCGGCGCGCCGCCGTACTGCACGATGAAAATACACGACTTCCCGCTCGCGCGATTGCGTTCGCCATACCGCCGCGGCGCGTCCGCCGCCAACAATCGCGGCAAACTCAGGCCGGCGAGCGACAATCCGCCCAGCCGAATCAGTTGTCGACGATTCCAGTTCTTCGAAGTGTGGCCGAGACCCGGATTGGCCCTCATGCTGTTACCCATCGCGTCGCTCCGACTTGTGCTCTCGCGTGGAAAAGCTACAGCCGTATCGTCGCCTTTGCAGACCACGAACACAAGGTTTTCTGGTCCAAAGACGAAACGAGGCCGGAAGACCGGCCTCGTTTGTTGATTCCTATCGCGGAAAACGTGACGTGAGTAACGCGACGTGAAAAACGTAACGTGAAAAACGGGGGGAGGTTTAGAACAACCCGCCACCGCCACCGCCGAGACCACCGCCACCGCCGCCACCGAGGCCGCCACCACCGCCGGCCCCGCCACCGCCACCGCCGCCGGTTTCACCGGAGACGAAGTTGAACGTCGACACCGAGGTGACACCTGACGCGACCGGTTGAGAACCCATCAGCGTGAACCGCACATACCGGCGATCAGCAGAAATAATCGCCATCGCGTCCAACTGGTTACCTTCCGGGAAGGCCGTGATGACCGGGCGATAACCAACCGCTCCCGGCCGGCCAAACGGCAGGCGGCCCGCTGGAGCCTGCTGCCGTTGCCAATCGGCGAACGCCCGATCCCGCACGGCGGACGAACTGTCGCTCGCCGCTTCCAACTGCCGAGCCAGCATCGCTCGGTTTGCTTGGCCCTGATTTTTCGCGACGTTGGCGAGCTGCGCTTCCTCGATCGGCTGAACGCGTCGGCCATTTTCGAGTTTGAACACGAGCATCGCGTCCTTTTCCGCCAACGGGATGTTTTGACGGATGTGGGTCTGCTCTTTCGATCCGTAGTGGGTGAAGATGTCCACCGACACATGGCCCGCCGTCACCTTGCCCCACACGCGACGCAAGAGCACCCGGTATTCGCCGCTGAAACCCTGCGGGCAAACGTACGTTTCCGAGTAGCCGTCGGTCGGCATCTCCGAACGGCTGGCGAACGCGTCGCCCATCAGCACGCCACCCGACGGCGAACGGGGAAGACGGAGACCGCAAATCGTGCCCGAAGGCTCGTACACCTTCATGTCGATGTCGGCCTCGCCCGTCCAGCTCACCCGCACCACGCAGTCCCGCATCATCGCGTCCACGCAGGCCGTTTCAAACTGTTCCGCCTCGGTCTTCAAGCCGGCATCGCGGAGCTCATTCAAAGTGGCCAACGCCACCCGACGGGCGTTCTGCTCGATGTGCCGCTGTTCCGCCGGCCAAGCCTGCGAGAGCACACCGACACAGGCCCACTCGATTCCCGCGCGATCATCCACTTCACGAGCCGACGCCAAACCGCTCAGATAGACAGCCGGATTGGAAGGGTTGCTCATCGACAAATCCTGGAACAGCGATAGCGCCCGGCGATGCAAACCGATTCGCGCCATGTACTGGGCGACGTGCATCACTTCCTCGTCGCTGCGAGCGAAATCGACCGCGGACATCAGGGCCCGCTCGATTTCCGTCGAAGGCGCATCCGCCGCCTGCAACGCGATCGTCATCGCCTCGTACATCCACGGCTGAACGAGCCCTCGCCGCAACGCCGCCTGAATCATGCTCGAAACTTCACCGAACTTCCGCTCGGCCATCAGTTGACGAGCCGTTTCGCGGATGTCGCGTTCGGATGCCTCGTTACGCGTGAAGAAGCGGTCCCAGGCAGCAGCCGCCGTCTCGCCGGTCGTCGCGCCGGGATCGAGTCGCTTCGAGGCCGTCGGCAGCTTGTTAGCGTCCGAGCGATCGAGCGTGGCTTGCGGCTTGGCGGCCCCGGCGGAGCCCGCAGTCACCGCAGGCTTCGAAGCTGCCGGCTTAGAAGCCGTGCTCTTGGAAGGGGCGGGAGCGGAGGGCTGCGAGGCCGCGACGGGCCGCTTGCCACTGAGCTGGAGGCCTTCCTCCTCGACGGCGAACATACCGCCGCCCATACCGCCCATACCACCACCCATGCCGCCCATGCCGCCACCCATGCCACCCATGCCGCCCATACCACCCATGCCGCCGCCCATGCCGCCGCCGAAACCGCCCATGCCGCCGACGCCGAAGGCGCCGCCGCCAGACATCACGGGGATCACGAGGTCGGCGACCGGGTACACCTTGGTGACAAGCGACTTTTGGGCTTCATCCTGGGACGTGATCAGCAGCACTTCGTCGCGGATCACATAGGTCAGGTCGTAGTCTTTGAGAAGCAGACGGAGACCCGATCGGAGCGAAACGCCCTTGAGCGTGCGGGTGACGAGCGTCGACGACAGGTCGACACCGGCCGCTTCGAGCCCCTTCTTGTCGAACTCGATCGGAATGTTGTGACGGGTTTCGAGGAAGTCGATGACGTCCTTCAGCGGAGCTTCCACGAAGTCGATTTCCGTCGACTTCTTGAGCGCTTCGAGAATCTTCTCTTCGGCGCCGCCCGTGCGGGCCAAGTCAACCGATTTGTACTTCTCGCGATCCCGAGTGAGCCGTTCCCACACATCCGCCTTCGGATAGACGATGGGCGGTTCGTCCGGGAACGGAATGTGCGACAGTTCGATCTGGTACATGGCGTTCACGAAGTTCGCGTGCCGCAGTTCGAACAGCCGTTCGTTCTCGCGAATGTTGAACGTATGCCGAGCGGTGAAGGCACCCGCGATCGCCGTGGCGTTGTCCGGTTCGATCTTCCGGACCTGCATGGCGATCTCTTCTTCGGCCTGCTTGTACCGCTTCTCGTCGAGCGCGCCTTCTTCCATCAAGGCGGAGAAGCGTTCCATCAACTGCTTCACCTTCTCCTGACGGCGATCGGTCGCCTCGGCCACCTTCATCGCTTCGAGAGCCGCCGCTTTGTTGGCGAGGTCGCGAGCCTTTTGATCCGAAACGATCGCCGCTCGGCGGCCCGCTTCGCGAATGGCGCCTTCAATCTTGTTTCGCAGTTGTGTGCGAACGTCGGCATCGACCTCGACGGCCCGCTCGACGTCCTCCATCAGCACCTTCAACGCCACTGAGGCGCCCTCGGGGTCTTCGCCCATCCGTTGCCGGGCGTTGGCGAGCGTTCGCTCGACGTCGGCCTGCACTTTTTGAGCGAGCACACGGCGTTCGGTTTCGATGCGATCCAGGAACTGGCCGCCCTCGGCTTCGAACTGCCGCAGCAGGTCGCCTGGACGCGAACCGCCGGCCGCAGGTGCGCCCGCCGCGGCGCCGTTGAGCTTCAGCCCTTCTTCTTGCAGCGCGACAGGCTCTTGACCCTTCGCCGC
>JBIKVL010000015.1:0-14372 GCA_044356875.1 Pirellulaceae bacterium
TCCTGGAAGATCGCCGCCGTGCTGTCCCACTGTCCAAGCCGCAAGAAGCCGGTTGCCACCAGTTTGTCGACGTCGGCGGGCGATTGCGGGGAACCGGCGAGCAGTTCGTCGCCGGCAAGTTGCTCTAAGATAAACAAATTAAACGGCTTATCCTCGTTGAAAGAACGAATGACATAGTCGCGATACCGCCACATCAGCGGCCGAAACTCGTCCCGCTCGTAGCCGTTTGTGTCGGCATACCGCGCGACGTCGAGCCACAACCGGGCCTGCCGCTCGCCGTAGCGGGGGGAATCGAGCAAGCGATCGACGAGCCGTTCGTAGGCCGTCGGCGAACGGTCGGCGAGAAACGCCGCGACATCGGCGGAGGTTGGGGGAAGTCCCGTGATATCGAATGTGAGGCGGCGAATCAGCGTGCGTTTGTCCGCCTCGGGGGAAGGGGCGATATCGGCAGCGGCCAACCGAGCATTCACCCAAGCGTCGATCGGTGCGATGTCGCCGGCGGACGGTTTGGCGGTCGTCGGCAGCGGTTTTCTTCGAGGCGGCCGGAGCGACCACAGATCGAGCCGTTCGCCCCGGAACAATTTGCGGATCGGGTTTCGCGGATCGGAGAAAGCGTCGCCGATCGGCGGTTCGCCTTCACGGCTCGGAACTCCCGCGAGGCTTGCGGACGATGAGCTCGCGGCCGTGGTATCGCCAGGAAGGTATGCGTCGAGCGACGCGATTGACGGACCGAGCAGAATGGCGTCGAAGAACGCTTCCTCGCCGCGGTCGCAGGTCGGGGCAAGGCCGGTGAGCGTGAACGAACCGATGTCCTTCCATAGATCGAACGTCGCCACAGTCCACTCGGCAGGAGCCTGGGGGGAGACCGCGATCGCCGCCCAGCCGGTCGTGTTGGGACCGGCGACGTAACGCCCCTTGGGCGATTTAGCGTCCGGCCATTGGCCGTTCGCCGCCAGTTCCACCATCACGGAACCCTCGCCGCGTTTCTTCCAGGCCAAACGCATAAAGCGATGCTCGCCAGGCCCTGGCTTCTCGCGGATGGCGAACTGCCAACCAGCGATTCGCGGGTTGTCGCGTTGAAGTGGAGTGATCCCGAGCGCGGCCTTTCCGGACAATGGGCCGTCGCCGACCAACCGTCCCCGTCCGTTGCCATTCTTCAACTCGGAAAGAAAAGCGGCTTCGTCCTCGAACAGCACGGCCGGAGGCGGTGGCGCAACGGCGCCGCCCCTAACCCATCGAACAAGCGTGTCGATGTCCTTCGCGGCTAGCTGCTGTTTCGGCGGCATCTGCAGGTCAGGTTCGGTGAACTCGACCGACTTCACCAGCCAACTCTTCGAGGTGTCGCCAGGGACGATCGCCGGTCCACGGTCTCCACCGTGAAGCGCGGCCGCATGCGTATCGAGTCGCAGGGCGCCTTCTTGCTTGTCGGGGCCATGGCAGGCGACGCATTTCGCCGCCAACAGGGGCCGCACTTCGTCGAGATAAAAGCGTTCGTCGCCCGGCGAAGGCGGCACAGCCGTCGTCTGGCTGCCCACGACTTCGCGGATAGCCGACTTGGATTCAGCCGACTTGGACGCGGCCGTGTTGGGGGCGGCCGTGTTGGGGGCGGCGGCCATGTCATCGGCCGCTTCGCTGTTGGCCATTGAGAAGCAGGAGATCGAGATGCACAGTCCGAGAGCGGTGACAAAAGCGAAGCGGGGCAAGTAGGCGGCGCGCGACCGAGGCATCGGGGACGGAGGCGTCTCAACACTGCAGCGGGCCCTCATCGGGAGGCGTGAAAGGCGACACGTAGGTTGTGCGAGACAAGCCATGACCGCGGACCCTCGTACGCAACGGTTGAGTTGAGCCGTCGGTATCGTATCCCAAATGCGTGGCCTCTCAAACCAGGAAAGAGGACAGGGAGAGGGAGCGCGACAAACCTTGCCGACAAACTGGGTTCATGCCATATTTCCGCGTTTGCACCATTCGCTTTCCCCGCAAGGTTCCCGCGATGTCCGTCCGCATCTTTGGAGCCATCCTCATGGCAACCGTCGCACTGTATGGCGGCGAGACATTCGCGCAGGCCCCTGTGGTCGCGGACCCGCTAGCAGGCAACGCGTCCGCTGACAAGAAATCATCCGACAAGGGCGAAGCATTGCGGGACGCCCTACCGACGCTTGGTTCGCTGATGATCATTGGCGGCGGAGCCCGGCACGACAATCACGCTTTGTGGAGCGACTTCGCGCGGTTGGCGGGTGGCGGTGGACATCGCGTGGCGGTGTTTCCATGTGCCAGCGGCTATCCACGGAAGAATGGCGAGCGGGCGGTGAAGATGCTCCAGGGGTACGGACTGGACGCGTTCCTCGTGCCGCTGGCTGTTTCTGGACTGGAGGAATTTCGCCACGACGAAGTGGCTCGCGATCCGGCGTGGCTCGAACAGGTGCGAAAGGCGGACGGCGTCTATTTCATTGGGGGAAGCCAGGGCCGCATTCGCGATGCGCTGGTCGATTCCCAGGGGCGCGCGACGCCGATGCTCGACACGATTTGGGAAGTCTACCGCCGGGGTGGCGTCGTGGCGGGCACGAGCGCGGGAGCGGCGGTCATGAGCCGCGTGATGTTCCGTGACCCAGCGCCGATCCTGCAAAACCTGCAGAATGGCGTTCAAATGGGAAAAGACTTGGGCGACGGACTCGGTTTCCTCGACGCGAACTGGTTCGTCGACCAGCATTGTTTAGTGCGTGGGCGCTTCGCGCGGGTGCTGGTGGCGATGAGCCAACACGGAATGAAACACGGCTTCGGGATCGACGAGGATACGGCGGTGGTCGTAGAGCGGGGCCAACGAGCCCGGATCGTCGGGAATCGCGGCGCCGTTGTGATCGACCTTTCGCATTGCCAAGCTCCCGTACCAACGCCCGGCAAAGCGGACGCTGCGGAAGGGCCGTTCTCGCTCGTCAATGCGCGCCTGACCTATCTCAACCACGGCGACGCGATCGATCTGCGGTCGCTGGAGGTTGTGCCGAGTGCCGCGAAGCGGGCAGAGCGGAAGATCGATCCGCGCGCGGCCGACTTCCGCCCTTCCCTGTCGCGCAAGCTGTTCTACACGGACGTGCTGGCCAACACGACACTGGTCGACATCCTGACCCGAGTGCTCGTTCATAAGGATGGGCTTGCGATCGGGTTGGCGTTCGATGGAGCGGCGGCGGCGGAGGGCCCCACGCCGGGTTTCGAGTTCCGCTTTTACCGTGGAGATGACAGCGTGGGCTGGGAAACGGAAGCCCATGGGCCGACGGACAGCACGATTCAAAACATCCATCTTGATGTACGGCCAGTCACGATCCAGGGTCCGTTGTATCGCCATTCTTCCACTGCGGCTGGCGGATGATGTGAAAACAGACGGCAAGAACAAGCGACAAACCGCGAAGGCATCGTGGACTGTTCGTCAACTTTCTGGAAACCTTGCATGAGCAGTTCATCCAATCCGCCGCCGTCCGCATCGGGCCTTTCGCGCGGCATCTCGGCCCACACTCGGATCTTGCTCGGCATGGCGGCGGGGGGCATCGCTGGACTGACCGCACGGTTTCTTTTGCCCGCCAACGCGGATGGAACCGCGAACAAGACGCTGGAGTTCGTTGCTCGGAATATCGCCGAGCCGCTGGGACAAGTCTTCCTGCGGCTGATTTTCATGGTGGTGGTGCCGCTGGTGTTTACGGCACTCGCGCTAGGCGTCGCCCAGATCGGCGATTTGAGGCGGTTGGGAAAACTGGGGCTGCGGACGCTCGGCTTCACGGTGCTTTTGTCGTCGTTGTCCGTGGTAATCGGGTTGGGGCTGGTGAACACACTGCGGCCGGGCTCGCGTTTGACAGCGGAGAAGCGGGAAGACTTGAAGCGGCGTTACACGACGGGCGACATCAAGGCGGTCGCGCAGGCGAAGCAAGCCAAATCGGCCCGCGACACGTTGCTCGACATCATTCCACGCAATCCGCTGCAAGAGATGGTCGGCGCGATCGATGGCAGTTCGCCGGGCGGCGGGATGTTGGCGGTAATGTTTTTTTCGTTGGCCGTGGGCGTGGCGATCACGACCCGCCCTGCCGAGACGGTTGGACTCGTCGCGACGCTCGAAGGCGTATATCAGGTCGCCATGGCGGTGATCGGGTTCGCGATGCGCTTAGCGCCGATCGGTATCGCCGGCCTGATGTTCAGCGTGACGGCGCTGCTCGGCTTCGAAATACTGTGGACCTTGGCGTTCTATATGGGCGTCGTGGTGTTGGGGCTCGCGCTGCACATGTTCGGCGTCTATTCCGCGTGCGTGGGCTTGTTCGCGCGGATGTCGCCGCGAACTTTTTTCGCGGGCATCTGGGAAGCCGTGCTGACCGCCTTTAGCACCTCGTCGTCAAGCGCGAGCCTGCCTACGGCGTTGCGGGTCGCCGAGCAGCGTCTCGGTATCCGTCGCGATATCGCCAGTTTCGTTCTCACCGTCGGTTCGACCGCCAATCAGAACGGGACGGCGCTCTACGAAGGGATCACTGTCTTGTTTCTGGCGCAGGTGTTCGGCGTCGAACTGACGCTCGCCCAACAACTGCAGGTTGTGCTGATGTCGATCTTGGCGGGTATTGGGACAGCGGGCGTGCCCGGCGGCTCGTTGCCGCTGGTGGTCGTCGTGATGCAATCGGTGGGAGTGCCGGGCGAAGGAATTGGCATCATTCTCGGTGTCGACCGGTTGCTTGACATGTGCCGCACCACTGTGAACGTCGCTGGGGACATCGCCGTCGCAACCTGCGTGGACCACGCCGAGAAAGCATCATGATGGATCCATCGCCCGCATTGGACGCAAAGCCGACAACGTGGCGGCTCAAGTCGACCACGCTCACATTCGAATCGCTCCCCAAACTGATGGGCATCGTGAATGTCACGCCCGACAGCTTTTCGGACGGAGGCCGCTTCTTCGACACTCAGCAGGCGATCGACCATGGCCTGCGGTTGGTGGAAGAAGGAGCGGACTTGTTGGACATTGGCGGCGAAAGCACGCGGCCGTATTCGACGCCCGTGCTGGTTGACGAGGAATTGCGGCGGGTGATTCCTGTCGTCCGCGCGCTCGCCGAACGCACGCGCGTCCCGCTCTCCATCGACACTTCCAAGGCGGACGTGGCCCGCGAGGCGTTGGCTGCCGGCGCGGAGATCATCAACGATGTGACGGGCTTGGCGGGCGATCCGGCGATGGCCGAACTGGCGGTGTCCACGGGTGCGGGGGTCTGCGCCATGCACATGCGCGGCACGCCGCAGACGATGCAGAACGATCCGCGTTACGAAGATGTGGTAGGCGAGATCCACGCGTATCTCGCCGCCCGACGCGACGCCTTGCTCGACGCCGGCCTGTTGCTCGATCGCATCTGCCTCGATCCGGGCATCGGCTTTGGCAAGACCCACGAGCATAGCCTGACCTTATTGCGTCACTGCGATCGGTTCTTGGACCTGGGCTGCCCGCTGTTGGTCGGGCATTCGCGGAAGAGCTTCATCAACTACGTGTTGAAAGACAAGCAGGCTGAGCGGCTGTGGGGCAACATCGGCGTTTCGCTGGCGCTCGCGCGACGCGGCGTCCAGGTGATCCGAATCCACGACGTCCGCCCAGTCCGCGACGCGCTCCGGCTGTTCGAGGCGAGTGGAGGCTTGCGGTGAACGGCGATAGCACGGCTCGCGTCGGGCCGCTCGATTGGATCGCCGAGGAACTGGCGGCGCTTGATGCGTTGCATCTGCGGCGACGGCTGGCTGAACGGCAATCGCCCCAGGGCGTACGCGTGGTGCTCGATGGCCGCGAACTGCTCAATTTCGGCTCGAATGATTATTTGGAACTGGCGGCCAGTCCGCGGTTGCAAGCGGCGGCCGCTGCGGCGATGGCCGACTGCGGTTGGGGGAGCGGCGCGAGTCCGTTGGTCACGGGTCGCGGTTACTGGCACGCGCGGCTGGAAGAAGCGCTGGCGGCATTCGAACACGCCGAGGCGGCTTTGCTGTTTCCGTCGGGATTCGCGGCCAACGTCGGGACGGTCGCGGCGCTGGCCGGCAAGGGCGACTTGGTGCTGAGCGATGCCAAGAACCACGCCAGCTTGATCGACGGTTGTCGCCTGACGGGCGCCCGCGTGCAGATCTATCCACACAACCGGCCCGAGTACGTCGAAAAGTATCTGGCACAAGCGGGCAACTTTCGGCGGCGGCTGATCGTCACCGATTCGCTGTTCAGCATGGATGGCGATCTCGCGCCGCTGTCCGATCTGGTGGAACTGGCCGAACGGCATGCGGCGATGCTGCTGGTGGACGAGGCGCACGCAACGGGCGTTTTTGGACCGCAGGGGCGGGGTGTCTGCGAGCATCTTGGGCTAGCCGACCGCGTGCCGATCCGCGTGGGCACCTTGAGCAAGGCATTGGGTGTGTCGGGCGGATTTGTCGTCGGTTCGCGGCCGCTCATCGATTGGCTAGCCAATCGCGCGCGGCCCTATGTCTTTTCAACCGCGACGCCCGCGCCGTTGGCGGCCGCGGCGCTGGCGGCGCTCGCCTGTGTTCGCGATGAACCATGGCGCCGCGAATCGCTGCTGCGACGCGCGGCGGAGTTTCGCGAACAATTGGCGGCGGATGGCTGGCATACGGGCGAAAGCCGCAGCCAGATCATTCCGCTCTACGTCGGTTCGCCGCACCGCGCGATGACACTCGCCGCCGCTCTCCGGGAACGCGGCTTTTGGGTGCCCGGCATTCGACCGCCAACAGTGCCCGACGGCGAATCGCTGTTGCGCATCAGCTTAACGAGCGGCCACACCGACGAGATGCTCGCGGCGCTGCGACGTACGCTCGCCGAGACGCTCGTGTAAGTGGGGCTGAGCAAGCCATGAAGTGGCGGGCTGAAGACTTACCCCTCCCAGTGCCCCGGCGCTGCCTGTTTCGACTGCTGGTGGCCCAAACTTGCGGAAGGGGCCATTTTTTGGGCTAGGCGACGTTGGCGGCCCTGGGTACCGTTCCGCATATGATTTTTCGCGTGGAATTAGACATATTCCGCGGTCCGCTCGACCTGCTGCTCTACCTGGTGCGCAAGCACGAGATGGAGATTGCGGACATTCGCGTATCGGCGATCGCCGAGCAGTTCCTGGCGTTCCTGGAAGTGCTGCAGGAGATCGACATCGACGCGGTGGGCGATTTCCTGGAAATGGCGACGACGCTCGTCGAACTCAAGTCGCGGCTCGTCCTGCCGCATGGCGGCGAAGAGACGGACGAGTTGCTCGATCCGCGGGCGGACCTGGTCCAGCAGTTGCTCGAGTACAAGAAGTTCAAGGACGCGGCGAGCTTGCTGGATGACCGCAGCCGCCAGTGGCAGCATCACTATCCGCGTTTGGTGGATGATCTCCCGCCGCGGCATTTGGCTCCGGCCGACCAGCCGATCATCGAGGCGGAGATCTGGGATTTGGTCAGCGCCTTTGGGCGGATCATCCGCGAAAGCCAAGTCGTGCCGACGGCGAACATCGTGTACGACGACACGCCGATCCACGTCTATATGCGGCGGCTGCATCGTCGATTGGTGGACGACGGCCGAGCGGCGTTCTCCCAGCAGTTCGCGCCGGGGATGCACAAATCGGCCTTGATCGGCGTGTTTTTGTCGATCCTCGAGTTGGCTCGGCATCACCGCGTGGTCACGGAGCAAGACGACGGCCATGGCGAGATCTGGATTCGGCCCGGCGACGGCTTCGACCCGAATTGGCGGTTGGAAGACGCGGGGGAAGAGCGGGCCGAAGCCCTGACGCAGAAGCTCGCCAGCGTCAATCTGCCGCTCAAGCCGCGCTAGCGTCGGCTGTGGCTACTCCCCGAAGCACGCCCTGGCCGGCGGAGCAATCGTAACGCGAAGGGTTCGCGGACTGCCGCGCGTGTTTGACGATTCCGCTCGCCGCCGGTATCGTAACGGCCCTAGCGTTGTCGTATGGCGCACGCCGCCGCCCTTGGGACGCGTTGTGGGACGCTTTCCAAGGCTTCCAGGAAGTCGGAGACCTCTGCAATGGGTAAGTCGCGTTGGATGTTGGGTCTGCTTGCCGCTCTGCTGGCATGCGGGGCCGCTTGGTCCGTTCCTCCCGGGGCGCAAGCCCAGGACGACGGCTTTGTGACGATCTTCGACGGCAAGACACTCGAAGGCTGGGATGGAAATCCCGACTTCTGGCGCGTCGAGGACGGGACGATCACCGGCCAGACCACGAAGGAGAAGCCGACGAAGGGCAACACCTTCATCATTTGGCGGAAGGGCGAGGTCGGCGATTTCGAGCTGAAGCTGGAGTACAAGATCGTCGGCGGCAATTCGGGCATCCAATATCGCAGTTTCGAAGCGCCCAATGAAAAGTGGGTGATCGGCGGATATCAAGCCGACTTCGAAGCGGGCGATACCTACTCGGGCATCCTCTACGGCGAGCGTTTCCGGGGCATTCTGGCCCTCCGCGGCCAGAAGACGGTGATCGGCGACGACCACAAGCCGAAGCAAGTCGGCACGCTCGGCGATACCAAGGAAATCCAGTCGAAGATCAAGAAGGAAGACTGGAACTCGTACCACATCACGGCAAAGGGATTCAACTTCGTCCACCGTATCAACGGCGTCGTGACCTGCGAATGCACGGACGAGGATACGAAAGACCGCCGCGCGACGGGGTTGTTGGCGTTGCAGCTCCATGCCGGCCCGCCGATGAGGGTTCAGTTCCGCAACATTCAACTTAAGAAGCTCGACGCCGCCGCGCCGGCCGCCAAGACGGAATGCGCGCCGGCCGCCGAGCAAGCTGCCGCCGCTGCTGCTCCGTCCGCCTCGACGGCGGAAAAAAAAAAGGTAGTCTTCGTCGCGGGGCGGCCTAGCCACGGCTATGGGGCGCACGAGCACTACGCCGGTTGCGTGCTGCTCGCCAAGGCCCTCAATGCCTCGGGGCTCAACATCGAGGCCGACGTGGTTCGCAACGGCTGGCCCCAGGACACGAAAGTGTTCGACGGGGCCAGCGCCATCGTGATGTACAGCGATGGCGGCGGCGGCCACATGGTCAATCCGCATCTCGAACAGGTCGACGCCTTGGCGAAAAAGGGTGTAGGCGTCGCTTGTATCCATTACGCGGTCGAAGTTCCCAAGGGCCCTTCGGGCGACCGCTTCCTCGAGTGGATCGGCGGCTACTTCGAGACCAATTGGTCGGTCAATCCCCACTGGACCGCCAAGTTCACGAAGTTTCCCGATCATCCGATTTGCCGCGGCGTGAAGCCGTTCGAGATCAACGACGAGTGGTATTTCCACATGCGGTTCCGCCCGAACCTGGAGGGCGTGACGCCGATCCTGACCGACCTTCCGCCCGAGAGCACCATGGCTCGCGGCGACGGCCCGCACAGCGGAAATCCACATGTCCGCGCGGCGATGGCGAAGAAGGATCCGCAACACGTCGCCTGGGCCGCCGAACGTCCGGGCGGCGGTCGCGGTTTCGGCTTCACGGGCGGCCATGACCACTGGAACTGGGGCGAGCCCAACTTCCGCAAACTGGTGCTGAACGCGATTGCTTGGGTCGCCAAAGTCGAAGTGCCCGCCGGCGGCGTTTCCGACCCTCAAGTCGGCATCGATCAACTGGAAGCCAACCAGGACTACCCGCAACCGGCGAACTTTAATCGCGACCAAGTGCGTCAGCGTTTAGGACTGCCGACCACAGGCACTGGGGCCTCGAACACGTCGGCGCCGAGGGCCCCGGCTGGCCCCGCCGCGAAGCCGCTCTTCTCCAGCAAAGTGATAACGGCCAAGACGCCCGGGCACGCCGAAGAGATCGACGTCGAATTGGCCGGCGCGAAGCAACTGTTCTTGGTCGCCACCGATGGCGGGGACGGGTTCGGCTGCGATTGGGCCGACTGGGCGGAACCCCGGTTGGTCGGACCTGCCGGGACGAAGAAGCTCACCGAGCTAAAATGGAATTCGGCGACCTCCGAGTGGGGCAATGCCCAAGTCAACCGCAACGCGGACGGCAAGCCGCTGCGAATCAACGGGAAGAGCGTCGAGTACGGAATCGGAGCCCACGCCCTCTCGATCATCGAATACACGTTGCCGGAAGGCTACACGCGTTTCCAGGCCCGCGTCGGTATCGACAACGGCGGCACCGACCAGGGCGGCGTCTGCCAGTCCTCGGTGCAGTTCCACGTTTTCTCCCAGCGTCCTCAATTCATCGGCAACTCGCAGCCGGCGGCGGCTCCCGCCGCCACGGCCGCCAGCCGTGATCCGGCCGCCGCCGTCTCCGGTCTTGATGCGGCCGCCGGCCTGGAAGCCCAGTTGTTCGCCGCCGAACCGGACGTGCTGAACATCACGAACATCGACATCGATCCGCGTGGCCGAGTTTGGGCTTGCGAGGTTGTCAACTACCGCGGCCACAATGGGAAACGGCCGGAAGGCGACCGGATCCTGATCCTCGAAGACACGAATCAGGACGGCAAGGCCGACGTCACCAAGGTCTTCTATCAAGGCCGCGATGTCGACTCGGCGATGGGCATCTGCGTGCTCGGAAAACGCGTCATCGTCTCGGCCTCGCCGAACATCATCGTCTTCACCGACGAGAACGGCGACGACAAGCCGGATCGCAAGGAAATGCTGTTCACGGGCACTGGCCAGCCGCAGCACGATCATTCGGCCCATTCGTTCCTGTTTGGCCCGGACGGCAAGTATTACTGGAACTTCGGCAACACGGGCCAAAAGGTGCTCGATAAGGACGGCAAACCGGTCATCGACTTGGCCGGGAACCCGGTCGTCGACAACGGCAAACCGTATTACGGCGGCATGCCGTTCCGCTGCGAAGCCGACGGCAGCCAATTCGAAGTGCTCGCCCACAACTTCCGCAACAACTACGAAACCACCATTGACTCGTTTGGCTCGCTCTGGCAGTCGGACAACGACGACGACGGCAACCGTGGCGTGCGGATCAACTACGTGATGGAGTTCGGCAACTATGGCTATCGCGACGAACTGACGGGCGCCGGCTGGCAATCGCCGCGGACGAACCTCGAAACCGAGGTGCCACTCCGCCATTGGCATCTCAACGATCCGGGCGTTGTGCCGAATCTGCTCCAAACGGGAGCGGGTTCGCCGACCGGCATCACGGTTTACGAGGGCCGTCTGCTCCCGAAGCCCTTCTGGGATCAAGTGATCCACTGCGACGCCGGACCGAACGTGGTTCGGGCTTATCCGGCGACGGTGGACGGCGCCGGCTACAAGGCCGAAATGCTGGATGTGCTGAAGGGCGCCCGCGACAACTGGTTCCGCCCAGCGGATGTCTGCGTTGCTCCGGACGGTTCATTGTTCGTCAGCGACTGGTACGATCCGGGCGTGGGCGGCCATGCCCAGGGCGATTCGCAACGGGGCCGCATTTTCCGGGTCGCTCCTCCGGGATCGAAGTACGTCGTGCCAAAACATGACGTGTCGAGCGCGGAGGCGGCTGCCGCGGCGCTGCTCAGCCCGAACCTCTCCGTGCGTTACGAAGCTTGGACCGCGTTGCAGGCGTTCGGCGCCAAAGCGACGCCGGCGCTCGAGAAGATTTGGTCGACCGCCGAGAACCCGCGGCATCGTGCTCGTGCCCTGTGGGCCTTGGGCAAGCTTCCTGGCGCCGACGCCGCCAAGGTGATCGCGGCGGGAGCGGCGGACGCGAATCCCGACTTGCGGATCACCGCCCTGCGGCTGGCCCGCCAAGTGAAGGCCGATCTGCCGGCGCTCTTGAAGAAGCTCGTCGCCGACCCGTCGCCAGCCGTTCGCCGCGAATGCGCGATCGCCTTGCGGCACCACAAGTCGCCCGAGGCCCCTACCCTGTGGGCCGAACTGGCCGCCGCGCACAATGGCGTCGACCGTTGGTACCTCGAAGCGCTTGGCATCGGCGCCGACAAGCAATGGGACGCGTACCTGGACGCGTGGCTCTCGCGCGTTGGTCCGCAATGGGACAACGCCGCCGGCCACGACATCGTTTGGCGCTCCCGCGCTGGCCGCACCCCGGAGTTGCTCGCGAAGATCATCGCCAATCCGAACGTGTCGGCGGGTGAGTTGCCTCGGTACTTCCGAGCGTTCGATTACCAGACCGGGCCGGCCAAGGATGCGGCCTTGGCGATGCTCGCCTTCGCCCGATCGATGGGCGATGCGGAGCGGGCCAAGGTGGTCTCGGCCGAATCGCTCAAGCGGCTGTCGAAACTCGATCTGGCGGCTAATCCGCAGCAAGCCGCCGCGTTGGAACAACTGCTTGGCCAGATCCGTGGCACTTCCCAGTTCATCGACCTAGTGGCGCGGTTCGGTTTAGCGAACCACTACGCCGACCTGCTGGCCATCGCGCAGGAACGCCCCGACGAGCAGTTGGGGGTCGAGGCGATCACGGCCTTGCTGCAGAAGGATCAGACGAACCCAATTCGCGAAGCTTTGCAAGGCAAGGATGTGAAACTGGCGGCCGCCACGGCGCGGGCGCTGGCGAATTCCGCCGACGGCCGATCCGCCGCGCTCGTGCTGCCGATCGTAAAGGATGTCGCCCGGGACCAGGAAGTTCGGCGACAGGCGACCCGGGCGCTGGCGAGCACCCGTAATGGCGCCCAACAATTGGTCGACCTGGCAAAGGCGAAGCAACTGGACGAGGGGCTCGTTTCCGCCGCTTCGTTCCAGCTACACGCCGCGCCTTGGAAGGAGATCAAGGACGAAGCGGCCAAGCTCTTCCCCGTGCCGCCGGCAAAGGACAAGCCGCTGCCCGCGATTTCCGACCTCCTCAAGGTCAAGGGAGACGCTGGCCGTGGCCAAGGCCTGTTCGCGAAAACGGCCGAATGCGCCAAGTGTCACGTGGTCAACGGCCAGGGAAAGGAAGTCGGTCCGAATCTCTCGGAGATCGGCGGCAAGCTGAGCCGTCAGGCGTTTTTCGAGTCGATCCTCTATCCGAGCGCCGGGATCGCGCACAGCTATGAGTCGTACGTCGCCGTGCTCAACAGCGGCAACGTCGTGACCGGGATCAAGGTCAGCGAAACGAACGAGTCGGTGACGCTCAAGACGGCCGACGCCCTCGTTCGCACCTTCCCCAAGTCGGAGATCGACGAACTGAAGAAGCAGGCGATCTCGCTCATGCCGGCCGATCTGCAGAAGACCATGACCACCCAAGATCTCGTGGACGTGGTCGAGTATCTCACGACGTTGAAGAAGTAGCTTGGAAGGGCCACTCGCAAAGGGGTGGAAATATCCATGGCAGGATTGCAAACGCGGCGTGTCCACGAAGTCTGGACCGCCGCGAACTCGGCCGTGATCACGGCGGTGAACTCGGCCGTGATGGCGACTGTGTTGCTGTGTGCCGCCGGGCGCACGGCGAACGCCCAAGAGGCGGCGGCCCCATCGACGAAACCTCAACCAGTCACGGCGCCGGCGGCGAACGTCGCGAATCCAGCGCCAGCGGTGAACACAGCGCCAGCGGCGATCGCGACCGCCGCGAAGCCGCTCGATTTCGCGCACGACATTGTGCCGGTGCTGCGGAAGCACTGCGCCGAGTGTCATGCCGGCGGGCAACGCAAGGGCGGGCTGTCGATCAACACTCGCGCTTTGTTCCTGAAAGGCGGTGACTCAGGGCCCGCCGCTGTCGCAGGCAAGGCGGCCGCGAGCGAGTTTTTGAAGCGGATCCGCGCCACGGATGTGGACACGCGAATGCCGCCCGAGGGACCGCGTTTGGCGGCCGCCGACATCGCCGCCTTGGAACGCTGGGTCGACGGCGGACTGCCTTGGGAGGAAGGATTCACTTTTGGAAATCGCGGATACGAGCCGCCGCTCGCGCCGCGTCGCCCTGACCTGCCCCCGGCGGTCGCAGGCCGCGACCATCCGATCGACCGGATTCTGGATGCCGACCTGGCGAAGCGTGGCGGTGAGCGGCCGGGCGGCATCGATGATGCCGCGTTCGCGCGTCGCGTTCACCTCGATTTGATCGGCTTGTTGCCGGAACCCGACACATTGGCCAAGTTCCTGGCCGATCCAGCCCCTGATAAGCGTCGCCAGCTTATCGGAGCGCTGCTCGCCGACGACGTCGCCTACGCCGAGCATTGGCTGACGTTCTGGAACGATTTGCTGCGTAACGACTACACGGGCACCGGCTTCATCACGGGCGGCCGGAAGCAGATCAGCGCCTGGCTGTATCGTTCGCTGGTTGAAAACAAGCCGTACGATCAGTTCGCCCGCGATCTGATTGCGCCGTCGCCGGACAGCGAAGGTTTCAGCGCCGGTATTCGCTGGCGTGGCGACGTCAGCGCCGGCCAGACGGTTGAGATTCAATTCGCGCAGAGCGTCGGCCAATCGTTTTTGGGAATCAACCTGAAGTGCGCGTCGTGCCACGACAGTTTTGTCGACCGCTGGACGTTGGCGGACTCATACGGGCTGG
>JBIKVL010000514.1:0-4131 GCA_044356875.1 Pirellulaceae bacterium
GTCCCGCCCGTCGGCGCGGCTTGAGCCGCAGGAATGGCGGCCGACTCCACGCTCGACGCGTTTGAAAGTTCCGTGTTCTGAGCGACGGCTTGTGGTGTCTCCAACGTTGGAGCGGCCGGTGCCGGCGGCTGCGTCGCCGGACTCGCGTTCGCGGGACTCGCGTTCGCGGGACTCGCGCTCGCGGGACTCAACAGAGCTTGGCTATCCGCCCAAGAATTGGCGTAAGCTTGCTCCGCGAATGCCGCAGTGGGATTGGTGGGGAAGGCGCTTGTGGGTGGAAGCTCGACCGGCGCTTGGAAATGAGCCAGCGCGGGCTCGAAGGACGCCGATGGAATTGGCCCGACGTCCGGCGGTCCGTAGGCGTGGGGCGGCGTATGGTCGGGCGGAACGAGCTGCGATGGGTGCGAATGGGCGGCCGCGGAACGCTCGGCGAGCCGCGAGCGAAGTTCCGCGTCGTAGGCGGCGCGTCGTTCGGGGGATAAGAGGCAGACGCGAGCCGCCGAGACTTCATTGAGCAACCGCTGCGAGTCGGCGGATTGCTTCGAGTTTTGGAAGGACCGCAAATGTGCCATCTGGCGATCCGCGGCGAAGCTGATCACGTCGTCGTTGGGCTCGAAGAGCTCGATTCCCAACAGCCGGTAATGGTTGGGCGGCTGTTCCCGTGGCGGGATTCCGAGCCAGTGGTAGTAGGGGTCGAAGTCCATGCCATTAGTGTAACGACAGGATTTGCCTGGCCGCGACGGTTCCGCGTCCCCCTCCGCTCATTTTTTTCCCCTCGGGCCCTTATGAACCCCGGGCTCTGATGGTCCCCAGGCCCTTAGGACTTTAGATCCCCAGTACTCAAGGACTGCAGGAATCGAGGACTTTCTGACACTAGGGACCGCGGTGGTTGCCACAGGCCGCCCGAGTCGCTCGGTGGGAAAAGCGGCTGAGAAAGCGACGCTGCATGGGACGAGGCTATTTAGTCCTGGACGAGCCGCTCGGGCGATTCACCAATTCGGATCGGGGAGGATTCATGAGGTAAGCGAAGAGGTCGGCGATTTCTTCCTGTTTCAAATCGTTCAGCAGGCCGGCGGGCATCGACGACACCTTGCTGGGCACGATCTCTTCGATCTGCGATTCGCGGAGCGTGATCTTTTCGCCGTTGGATTGCAGCACGATCTTTTCGCCATCGGCCCCCGGCGTCAGCATGCCCGTGTACTTCCGTCCCTTATCGGTGATCACCGTCTTCGAGGCGTATTGGTCGGAAACCACATGCGACGGGAAGAGGAGCGATTCGAGGATTTCCTTCCGTGTGAACCGTTTGTTGACGGTGGTCAATTCCGGACCGAGTCGCTCGCCGCGCCCCGCGAAATTGTGGCACTTCGAACATTGGGCTTTGGCGAACACGGACGCGCCTCGCGTCGCGCTGCCGACCTTCGCCCCTTCGCCCGTGGTGAGATACTCGAGCAATTCGCCAAGCTTCCACTTGCTGTCGGCGTCGGCGACCGGCAACACGGCCTCGGGACGATCAGGGTATTGTTCGCCGTACCACTTTTGCCAAGCCTTGAGCGACGCTTCCCAGCCGTCGCCGGCGGACGCCGGATTCTCTTGCGACCAGTGTTCGAGCAACGCGATCGCCCGGTCGGCCCCCTGGTCCTTGAGAAGCAACCCGCGGAGGATCACTTGCCGGTAGAACTCGGGGTCCTCGGGCGCCTGGTCGACGGTGCGAAGTTTTTCCAGCACCTCGATGGCAGCGGGGCCTTCGAGGAACGCGAGGCTGCGAACCAGGTAGTTCCAGTTGTCGCCGTCGGGTTTCTGGGCGAGTCCCATCGCGGTGGCTTGGCGTCGATCCGGATCGCGGCGCCAAATTTCCCGCAAGTAAGTGTTGGCCGATGTGTCGCCGCTGCGGGCCAAGAGCGCGACAATGCCGACTTGCAGCGGCTTCGACGATTCCTCGGCCCGCTCGCTGAGTTGTCGATCGATTTCTTCGAGCCGCGCGAGTTGGTCGTCGGACAGCTTTTCCGGAAGGCGGAAGAGCGAGCCGAGGGCCGCGTTGGGCCATTTCACCGCCCGTTCCAGCACGTAGACGCTTTCCTCCTCGGTGAGTCCCCGCGCGAAGTCGCGGGCCGAATTGCGGGCATAAATCGGCAAATTCGAATCCTCATCCGATCGGGCGAACCGCTCCAGCGATTCGATCAACTCCCATTTCTGCGCCGACTTCCAGCCCGATTCCAAATATCGCAATTGCAGAGCGGCGTGAAGCCGCTGGGGCGCCGGCGCCTTCGACCGCAAATACTGCGTGTAGCGATCGATGATCTCGTCGGATTGCATGAACACCAGCAGGTTCGCCAGCTCTTGGTTCATGTTCTCGTCGCCCGACGGGAACTCTTCGACCAGCCACTTGCGGGCGGCCGTCAATTCGCCCACGGGCACTTGGCCACGATGGATCGCGACCCGCATCAGCCGCAGCATGTCGGTGAAGTCGCGATCGTTGACGAACTTCGCGCAGCGTTCGCCCACTTTGTCGATCACGGAGACGCCGTTGGCCATATCCGGTTCGGCGATCATCAACGCCAGTCCGCACTGGATGAAGACCCGCGGGTTGAGCTGTTTGAGGGCGAGTTCCCGCCATTGCTCGGTCGGTTGCAGTTCCAGCAAGCGGCGGGCGCTCCACGCTTCGTAACGGTCTTCGGACCCAAGCGACACTCGCAATTGTTCCAGCGTGACCGACGCCTCCATCCGCGCGAGGGCCTCGGCCGCCTTCCGGCGCACCGTCCCGTCGTCGTCGCGCAGCAGCGGCACGAGGATTCGGCGGGAGTCGTTATCGGGCTGCAGTCCGAGCAGTTCGGCGCCCTTGGTCCGCACCTGCGCGTCCCGGTCGCGAACCATGTTCTCAAGCAAGACGCTGTCAGGGGGAGTGCCGAACAGCTGGAGCAGTTCGAGCGCCCGCGTGCGGTACTCGGGCGGATTCCGATCGCTGCTCGCCACTCCAATCAATTGCTGCTGCCAGCTATCGCCCATTTCCGCCTTGAGTTTCGCCAGCCGTTGCCGAGCCCAGGCGGACTGCAACTGCGGGTGGCGGATCGCGAGCGTAACACCCTGTCCCAGATCGGCGACTTCACGGGGAATCTTGCCTCGCCAAGACACTTGGTACAAACCGCCGGCTGTGCCCCGGCCGCCCGTCACGAAGTACAGCGATCCGTCGGGACCCACTTCCAGGTCGGTGACATTCAACGGATCGCCTTCCAGGAACACCTCGCTCGTCGCCGTATAGCCGCCACCCGACTTTTTCGTCCTCACCGCCAAAATGCGGCCCCGCGTCCAGTCCGCGAGGAAGAGCGAATTGTGGTATCGCGAGGGGAACGCGAAATGGTTGTAGCAAGCGGCGCCCGTAGGCGAACCGCGGCCCGTATCAAGCACGGGCGGAAGATTGTCGACCGCGTACTCGGGCCAACGCGACCAACCGCTGCGCCAGCCATACTCGCCGCCGGGAACGACATGGAATAGCTGGGTTCCCCGATACCAGGGAGTGCCGACATCGGTTTCCATGTCGCTGTCGTGGATGAAGAGTTCGCCGTCGCGGTTGAACACCGCGTCGTAGGCGTTGCGCAGGCCGCCCGCGTACAGCTGGACGATCGAACCATCGACATCGGTGCGGATGATCGTGCCGCCCGGCGCCTTCACGCCCACCGCATGTCCACCCGGATCCTCGACCCGCGGCAACAAATCGCCTTCGTAGTAGTTGCGGTGCGGACTGTGCTCGTCGTAAGTGCCGTCGTACGCGCACATGTTGCCGAGCACAACGTACAGCAGTCCATCCGGTCCCATGGCGACCGCGTGCGGACCGTGCTCGCCCATGTCCCCCTTGAACTTCAACACCAACTTGCAGTCTTCCAACTTGCCATCCCGATTGCCATCCGAAAGCCGGTACAAGCCGACACCCGACGGCCCTTCCGCGGTGACGAACACCTCGCCGTTGAGCGGCAGGATGCCCTGGCAGTTCCGGACCTCTTCGCAGTAGACCCGGGCCCGATCGATTTTGCGATCGTTGTTGCTATCGGTGAGCAACATCAGCGGCCCGCCCTCGCGCGACGCGATCACCTGGCCAAATTCATTGAACGCCATCGCAATCAACGAACCCGTTTCGGA
>JBIKVL010000513.1:0-4131 GCA_044356875.1 Pirellulaceae bacterium
CGTTTACCGCCGAGCCGTAGGCGACGGCTCGGCCGCAAAGCGCGATCGCGGCCACGGAGCGGATTGTCGATGCGTTGAGCGGAGCGGCGTAAGCCGCCCGGCCCGCGAGCCGCTCGGCGCTCCCGACGAACCGATGTCTGGCCGCCAACGTTCTTGGCCCCGCGGCCAAACGCTTTCGCAGCGCTGCCGGGCGGCTTTTGCCGCTCCGCTAAAACGTTTACCGCCGAGCCGTAGGCGACGGCTGGCTTGGCGCCCAGAATCATCAGCCCGGCGCGAACGCTGGCTGGACTGGCGGAAGCAGGCGAGCGTCACGCGTGGCGGTTGCCGGCGATGCGTTTGCGGATTTCATCCTTCAGACGGGCTAGCACCGATTGTTTGTCGGTTTCGTCGAGGATGCGTTTAACGACCGTTTTCGCGCCGTCAGGGCCCCAGGACCCGTTGTGCTCGAAGTAGTAACGGGCGGCTTGGCCCACGATGTACGAGCCATAGCCGGCGGCGGCGCCTTGCGGGATCGCGGTTAAGACCGTTCCATAGCCGGCCGTCAACGCCTTGAACGTCGAGGCGGCCCAGTGCGTGGCGATTTCGCCGGCTAGCACCCAGCCCGCCGCTTTCAAGATCGAAGTCGCCAGGCCGCGGGCATTCAGCCACGAGATTTCCAATCCGTAGATATGCGCCAGCGTCGCGACCATCGTCGCGTCCACCGCGGTGCCGCCGAGCACATCGACGACCGGCAACGGATTCAAGGCGACCGCCAGCGCCTTGATCGCGGCGTAACCCCAGACCACTTGCCCCGCCTGCTGCGATCGCAACTGCACCCGCAACGCCGCGATGCGATCCGACTTGTCGGCGGCGTACAAGGCTCCGTTGAGCGCGAGCAGGGCGAGCCCGTCGCGTTCGAGCATTTCGAGAATCCGCGTCTTCAGCTGCTCCACGTCCGGCTTGGGCCGGCGCCATTCGGAACGGGTCGAGCCGTCGGGGCCCTCGATCACATACTCGACTTCCCGGGGATCGGCCGTCGCCAGCACCACGTCCTCGGGGGCGACGATGCCGGCGAGCCGGTCTTCGCGGAGCACCTGCAGAAGCCGCTGCCGCTGGTCGCGGCCGTAGAGGTCGGCCTTGTTCAACACCACCAGCAGCGGCTTGTGGACTTTCGCCAATTCCAGCAACGCGGCGAACTCGACGTCGTTCAAATCGGAATCGGTGACGAACAGGATCAGATCGGCCCGCTCGGCCACTTCCCGCGCCATCCGCGCCCGTTCGGCTCCGCCTACTTCGTTGACGCCCGGGGTGTCGACGAGCACCACTTGGGATTGGGCGAGTCCAGGCACGCAGTAGCCACAGCCCTCCCACGGGACTTGCCAGATTTCCTTCGTCCAGCCGCCACGCACGTCGACCGAAGCGACGGCCTGCCCGGCCAAGGCGTTGATCAACGCCGATTTGCCCGTGCTGATTTCGCCGAAGATCACGATCTCGACGCGGCCTGCCGTAAGCTTGCCGTACATTTCCCGCAGGCTGTTCAGGTCGCGCCGCAGCACGTCCTTTTCCTCGGGGGAACAGCGTTGCAGGTTGGCCAACGCCTGCTCGACGCTCGCCAGCGCGCTCTGATAATTGTCGTCGTTCGCCACGGCAACTCACTCGCTAACGGCAAGGGCTAGAACGTCCTTCAAACTGAACTCGAACCACCCGCTGGTCGAGCTAGTCATCGGCCTCTAGTCTTCGGCCTCCGCCTCATAATAGCGTCCGTTGCGGTAGCGGCGGTTGGAAATGTAGCGGCGCGAGCGCACGTATTCGCCTTCGCCTTCCCGGAACCAGTAGCCGCCGAGCAGCTTGTAGAAGAAGAGGATGACGAACGCGCCCGCGGTGGCGACGCAAAAGCCCATCGGGCTGATCGGGGTCACTCGGCTGGCCGAATAGAAATACGACCACATGCCGCAGCCGATGACGGTGCCGCCGATCCCCATCAGCAGCGTGGCGACAGCTCCGCCCGGATCGCGTCCAGGCATGATCGCCTTGGCCAGCAATCCGACGAGCGTGCCGAACCCGACCCATACCAGGATGTCGTTCGCCCATTGCTGCACGGCGTCTGGGAATTGCAGACTTTCCATGGCTTTGGGGTTCCGGGGGACTGGAAGGAAGGCGTCGACGGGCGCACAATCCGCTACAACCGCTATCGGCAGCTTGAGCCGTGAACTTCAACCGTAGGGCCCGCGGCGACGGACGGCTGGGGATCGTATCGCGTTCGTCCGCTGTTCGACAATGCCGGTTTCCGGCTCGGTTCGCCGTGGAACGGGGATAAATCTACCTCTTTTTCGCGCTTGTTCGCTGGAAGTAAGGAAAGGCTCGCTATGCGTTTCGACTTCGGATGGGGCGGGATTCTGACGCTCGGATGCCTCCTTTGTATCCCCGCGCTGGCGTGGGCGGCCGACGACCGCGAACGATTCGAAGCCCGCACCTACAGCGACGCCGCCGGCACCAAACTGCTCTACCGGTTGCTCAAGCCCAAGGATTACGACGCCAACCGCAAATATCCCGTGGTGTTGTTCCTGCATGGCGCCGGGGAACGCGGCGACGATAACTTCGCGCAGCTCAAGCACGGCATGGCTGACTTCGCCAGCGACGCGATGCGGGAAAAGTACCCGGCTTTCGTGATCGCCCCGCAGTGCCCGGTGAACGCGCGGTGGGTGGAAGTCGACTGGAGCGCCGAGAAGCACGACATGCCGGAGAAGCCGGCCTCGCCCATGCGGTTGACGCTCGGAGCGCTCGAACAGCTTCGGAAGGAGTTCTCGTTCGACTCGGACCGGCTGTACATCACCGGCTTGTCGATGGGCGGCTACGGCACGTGGGACGCCTTGCAGCGGCATCCGGAGATGTTCGCGGCCGCGATCCCGATCTGTGGCGGTGGCGATCCGAAATACGCGGCCAAATTCGTCAAGGTGCCGATCTGGGCCTTCCACGGCGACAAAGACACCGCTGTTCGCCCGGAACGTTCGCGCGACATGATCGCGGCGCTCAAGGCGGCCGGCGGAGCCCCGCAGTACACCGAATACCCCAACACGGGACACGATTCATGGACCGCCACCTACCGCAACCCTGAAGTCCATGCATGGCTGTTCGCTCAAAAACGCCCCGCCGCCCCGACCGAGCCCAAGAAAGAAAGCTCGAAGTAGGTTCGAGAGTCCCGCCCCGTTCCCAAACCGCTTCAAGAGTGCGGCCCAGATCGCGGCGGGAAAAACAGGGTAACGCCGTCGAGTTCGCAGTCAATTTCGCAGTCGAGTTCGCCGCCGAAACTCGCGGGATTAAGCCCCGTCAACCAACTGGAAAGATCGTCGATGAGTTCCAAACGCGCCGTGGTCGAACACCCGATTCTCGAACCGCTCGCGACCCGGTGGAGCCCCTACGAATTCGAACCCCGTTCGGTGGACCGGGCGACGCTATTCACCTGCCTGGAGGCGGCTCGCTGGGCTGCTTCCAGCTATAACGAGCAGCCTTGGCATTTTGTCGTGGCGTTGCGCGAGGACGCTGGCGACTTCGCGAAAATGCTGGGATGCCTCGTTGAATTCAACCAGGGCTGGGCGAAAGACGCCAGCGCGTTGCTGCTGTCGGTCGTCGCTCGATCGTTCCGCAAAAACGGTACGCCGAATCGTATGGCCGAACACGATCTGGGGTTGGCCATGGGCAACTTCTCGGCCCAAGCCACGGCGCTTGGACTCGCGGTCCATCAGATGGCGGGGTTCAACCCGAGTCAAGCGCGGCACGCTTGGGGAATCCCCGAGGGCTTCGATCCGCTGACCGTGGTCGCCGTGGGGTACGCTCGCAAGACGGCCGACGACTCAACGGCGGCGTCTCGAACCCGCCGACCGTTCCGCGAGTTTGTCTTCTCGGGATCTTGGAGCCGTCCGTTTTGAGCGGAAAACGTAAAACCGGCCGCTACGAGCAATGAGCCGCGCGCCTCCATCAGCCGAGCCGCGCCAGCGGCCGGTTCTAGGCGGATGCGGCCTGAACCGCCCGAAAACCGGCGGCTTGCGCCGGGCCGGCTAATGAACCGGCCGCTTGCGCTGGGCCGGCTAATGAACCGGCGGCTAGCGCCGGGCCGGCTAATGAACCGGCGGCTTGCGCCGGGCCGGCTAATGA
>JBIKVL010000516.1:0-4124 GCA_044356875.1 Pirellulaceae bacterium
GCGGCTTCGCTACGCTCCCTTCGGCTCCGCGACTGGCTACGCATCGCTTACTTTGCCTTCACCGCAGGACCCATCGGACTCGCGGCGACGCGGAAGCCCTGGCCGGCGCCCAGGGACGACGGACCGCCCCCGACGCGGGAACCGCACCGGGCTTCCCCCGGGGCGTCGAGATAGTACCCACCCCGGTCGCACCGGTACGAGCCCTTTGACGGACCGACTGGATCGACCCCGCCACTCAACTTCTCGGCATACCGATCCGCCGTCCATTCCGACGCGTTGCCGACGACGTCGAAGAGTCCCCAGCGGTTCGGGGCGTAGCTTCCAACATTTTTTACGAAACGACTGCCCACATTCGCCCGGCTTTCGTCGAACTGATCGCCCCACGGATACGCCGACGTAGTTCCAGCCCGGGCCGCGTACTCCCACTCGGCTTCGGTTGGCAGCCGGTAGGTGCGACCTTCCTTCTTCGACAGCCATGCGCAAAAGGCGACCGCGCCATGCCACGAAACGTGCGTCACCGGCTGGTTGCCGGCTCCAGAGTCCCGCAGTGCAAAGCCGCTACCTGAACGCGTAATCGGCCCGTTTACGAGTTCGATCCAACCGTCGTCAAACTTCACGCTTGCGTCGATGAGGAAGCGAAGGTACTGCGCGTTCGTCACCTCGAACGCGCCGATCTGGAAATCCTTGGTAATCGTCACCGGAACCTGAGCCTCGTCGGATTCGCGGTCTGACTCGGGGATCCCCATCATGAACGATCCTTTCGAGATCGGCACCATCAGCATGCCGACGGAGTTGAGTTGGACGACAACAAAGTTCCGGGCATCGTCCACTAGTTTTTTCGGATCGACTTTCGCCCCTTTTCCTTCAGCGCGATCGTACCCCTCACGGTAGTCCGATTGGCCGCGTTTGAGCGTCTCGATTTGCTGATCGACCTGCTTCACCTCGGCCGCGTCGGCACGCAGTCCGACGCTGTCCAACAAATGCTGGCGTGCGGATTCGCGGCCAGCGATTTGCGCGCCGTACGCTAAAAACACGCGTTTGTCTTCCAGATCGCGAAGCGCGAGAAGCCGTTCCATATCCCCGAGTGTTTTGGCGATGGCCGCCTCCTGGCGCTGCACATTCACTGCTTTGGCGGTGAAGCGTTGCAGCAATTGGATGAGTTCGTCCTGTTGGGCCACATACGCGCGGCACACCATTCCGAGATTGTTCTGGGCCGTTAGACGGGCCGCTAGGTCGATTCCATCCTGCTTGAATTCGCCGATGGCGCCTGGGAGGCTCGGCGCGTTGGGGCTGGCGGCATCCGAGGTGAAAATGAATGGTTGGTATGGAATGCCCGAGACCATTCCCTTGATCACCTTGAAGCGTTCGAACGCGACCACTGCATCCAAGTCCTGGGTGTTGATCCGGTATTGCAGGACGTCCTCGACGGTCTTCAGCGTTTCGTCGAGCTTTTCCGCCGCCGGCGCCAACCGCGCCACGGCTTCCAGCAGGTCGAGTACCGCGTTCCAGTCGCCCGTCTTGCGCGCTTCCGGAATCGACTTGGCGACCCCGGCGAGATACGGTTCCGCGAGTTGCTCGGACAGCGCCTTCCGGGCATTGGCCAATTGTTCCAAGACTTGCGATTGCCAGGACAGCGGTTTGCCTTTCGCGAACGCTTCGACGCGTTCGCGAGCCTTTTGCAGGGCGGCTTGCAGGCTTTCGATGGCCGCCTCGGGCCGGCTGTCTTTGAAGTGTCCTTCGGCCGCCGCTTGACCCTTTTCGAATTCGTCACGCAGGTCCTCGAGCAGGAATTCCTCCGCGCCTCCGGCGGCTTTGACATCGAGCATCGGCAAGGGGGGCAAGTCGGAGGGTTGTTTTTCCGGGCGTGAGGGTAGTGGCGAATGGGCGAGCGCGGCGGCCGTTTTCTTATCGGCATCCGCCCGCGCCAAGAAATCTTCCGGCCTTTCCAGGATCTTGAGCGGACTCAAATCGCTGAAATCGCTGGCCTGCTCCACGAGCTCGCGTGCGCGGCTCTGCAACGACTGGTCGATGATCGACTCGGATCGTTGTTTGGTCGTCAGGTCGGTCAGCACGTACTGCAATTCCTTGATCAACGCGTTGTTTCGGGCGCGGACGTTGTCGAGCTTGGCGATGTAGGTCCAAAGATCCGAGCAGCGACGATCGAGCCGTCGTTGCTGCACTGCCACCTCGATCTTTTGCGACTCGGCGTCCGTCATCTTTCTCAGTTGTTCGAGCGTCCGGCCCGTGCGACTGAGCGAGCTGCGGAGATCCGCCGTCTTCTGCGCCAACTCGACGCGATATTGCGTCAACGCGTTCAGAAGTTCCGGCGACTTGGATCGAAGATTGGCGAGAACAACTTCGATGTCGACGATCAGCTCGACCGCCGAAGTTGGTTGCTTGGTTTCCGTTGGCTCGGGCGCAGCCATAGCAGCGCTGCTGGGCATGGTGCGGGAACCGCAACAGCCAGCGATTGATCCCGCAGTGCAGCAGGCCATGCAGCCCGCTATCAGCCACACGAACGAAGCTCGTCGCGGCGGGGATTGCCCACAGGTTCGGCCGTCCCGCACGCGGTTCGGGGCGGTGGGCATCGGGGAGTCGACACGCGTGGCGAACCTCAATGGCGGCATAGTCGCATCCTCTTAATCAGGGGCCTGCTCCGAGATCCGGCTCGGGGCGGGCCGATCGGGAAACTGCGGAGCCGGAACTGGAGAGTCGGGACTGGTGAAGTTGGATTCAAAAACAGTGTTTGGCAATTGGACAGGCGTCGGCGGTTGCTGGTTCGGCGGTTGCTGGTTCGGCGGTTGCTGGTTCGGCGGTTGCTGGTTCGGCGGTTGCTGGTTCGGCGGGTGTTCCTTGGTTCGCCCGCTGTCATGATGATAGCCAAGGCTAATGAGTCGTTTCACGAGGAGTTCGAATCGGCGACGTGGCGTTTTGGCTTCGTCTTCGATCAAGCGGATGACGGTCGTTCGCCGCCAAGCGCGGGCGGATGAGTCATCACGGGCTTGGCATTGGTGCGCTACACGGATGAGTTGCATGAGGAATTGGTTCAGAATGTCGCTCGCATCGGCCACCATACGGTCTGGACCGCCGGTGCGTCGCTTGAGCAGTTCGTTGCGGACAATCGGTCACAGGAACAACTCGGCTTCGCCGCTGAAGTCGATCAGGGCGGTGTTCAAGGCAGATTTATTTCCCGACGCCGACGCGGCGGCGACGCGTGCGATCGCTTCGCAGAGCACCGTTTCGCCGGCGTAGTCAGGCATCGGGCAAACCTTTCACGAATGGCGTTTCGGGAGCAGAAAGCGAGACGCAGGTCGGTTATTTCTGGTCCCAGAGCGAATCGAGTTCCTTGCGGACGCCCACGTCGCCAGCCGGCCCCGCGAGCACGTCGTCGGGGGTGAGCGGCTGGCCGGCCACCTGTTCCGCGCCGAGCACTTCGCTGGTCGATTCGTATTCGTCGATCTGCTTTTGCAGCGTTTCGAGCACATCCTTCAGTTCACCGGCGGGGTTGCCCGAAGCGCTAGCGCCGAGTTCGGCGAGCTCCTTGTCCAGCGAGGCGAGGTCGCGTTGCATTTCGAGGCGTTCGAGCGTCGCGCGGGTCGCTTGCACCTGCGATGCGAAGAGCGTTTGTTTCTGTTCGAGCTGGTCGGCGGTTGATCGGATGCGGTCGATCATGGCGCGGGTAACCTTGTTCCGTTGCTCTTTGCTTTGCACATCGCCTTGCCACTTTTCCAACGTCCGATACACCTCGCCGGCTGTTAGTGTCCGGCCCGAGAATGGCAGCGATTTTTGCAGGTCGTCCGTCGTCGCCTCGGATGGCTTGGGCAGACCGGCGCTACGCGCCGCGGCGGCGAGCGTCACCACGGCTTGTTTCGTTTTGCTGAGCTGTTCGAGCTCCCGTTCCATCTCCTTTTCCCGCGATCGGGCGTCGATTCGCAGTTTGCGGGCCCGGTCGGTCAACGTGGCCGCTCGCTCCTCCATGTTCCGAACGATGGTCTGGGCGCGAGCGACCGCCGTTTCACGTTCGATCTGCAGCTTCACGTCGCGAAAGAAACCGTATTGCCATACGGCCAGGCCAATGACGAGCGCCACGAGGCCCGTGAGTGCGAGAAGGTTCTTAGTCATCG
>JBIKVL010000515.1:0-4124 GCA_044356875.1 Pirellulaceae bacterium
AACGACGGTCCACGGAGCGGCCGTCATCGCGGCCGCCCCGGAGGAATTTTTCCCGAGCTAACTGTGCAGCGCCGCCTCGCTCGCCTGCCGCATCAGTTGGAGTTCGTGCGCGAACTCGGCGCAAAGCCCCGCCAAGTCCGCTCGTCGAGCCTGGATCTCGGCGACACGACTTCGCACCTCATCCAAGTACTGCGCCGCCATCCACCCGGCATGCTCGCGGATCGAATCGCGGAAACTGTGCAGGCCCCACAAGGCTCGTTCGGCCAGCTTCCGCTCCTCGCCTTGCCCCGATAAATCCCGGATATCGATCAGCAGCAACACGAGGCGCAAATGCCAGACTGTCACCTGCTGCGCAGGCTCCAGCAATTCGAGGTTCGGCATCTTCGGACGCGGCGTGCCGCGATACGCCAAAGGCGCTCCGCCGGGAAAAAACATCGGCGCGATGCCCGTAGAAGCTTCCGGCCGCGCCTTCGTTTGGGTCGCCGTGGACGCGGACATTCCGGCTGTGAAACGCGGATCCGGAGTTACCGAACTGACGATCCTCGCTTGCGAACCGTCGAGACGCATCACGATTTGGTAGGTCCGCATGTCTGCCGGGTCGTCGCCCTCCCCGTCGTCGTTCATCGCCTTTTCGCTGTCGCAATCCGCTTCGTCGGCCTGTTCTTCTTCCGACGTTTCGTCGACGTGGTCATCCTCGTCGAAGTCGTCCTTAAACAGCCCGATGCAGGCATCCCATTGCTTCTGCGAATCGAAGAACGAGAACGCGAATCCCTCTTCCTCATGGCACACCGCGATCTGGTGAAAGCTTGGAGTCCCCTGTTGTTTGCTCCACCGGCATATCGGACAGTCGGGGTCATGCATTTGGTCATGTTCCTCGACCAACCAGGGAACGCGACGCCGTTCCTGCTCGATCACCCACCGCGCGGTGCAATTCGGAATGCCGTCGTACTCGGGGCGATCCAGCCATTCGTCACGCCATGCGCGAAGCTGCTCGACAAGGGTGGCTGGGGTGAATCGATCGCGGCCGTCGATCAGTGCCCACGCCTCGGCCAGCAGATAGCGAATCATTTCGTAGTAAATCGCGTACTCTTTGGTGCCATGCCCGGCTTCGCGGTAGGCCTCCGAGTCGGCTGGGAGCGGCGGCGGACACTCTTTGAGCACCGACCATTCCCATTCGCGTGCGGCGATTTCCTCGTCGACCTCGTCGAGCCGGCCGATCAACAAATCGCGTGGGCAGGCGCCAAACAGATCCGCGCGGGGCGTCAATAGCCACTCGGCGTGAATGTCGCGGATCGGGTCGTCGTTTTCCCGGAAGCGATCGCCGAGCAGCGCTTCGGCGAGGAACTCGATCACGCGGTCGTATAACACCGCGTGGTCGTCCACCCGCAGCAGCGAGGCCCGGACTTTCCGTTGTTGGGCGACGAGCCGTAGCCAGGCGGCAGCGGTCCCGCCCGCCGCCTGGATTTGGGCCGCCTCGAACCCACTTGGCAACACGGTCCAAGTGGGCCCAATCCGAAAGCGGGTCACGACCTCGCGATCGGGATTGTCCTCGACATAGACGACTTTGCCTGCCGCTTCGACTTGGAATCCCAAGCCTTGCCCCACGACCACTCGGGCCGGCAGGTCAATCAACAGGCCGCTCGACGGGACCAGCGGTCCACCCTGGTTCGACTCGGATAAACGAGCGGACGACTCCGCTTCGAGCGGCTGGAAATCCTCGAGCAAGGATCGCTCACCAGCCCGCTTCGCGAAGCGGCTGAGAGCCAGATCGAGTTCGACGAGCGTTGTCGGGTTGGCCGACAACGATGCCACAATCGCCCGAGCAAAAGCCGGCGAAACTTGGCCACGCAGCGACCGGTTTTGGTCGCACAGCAAAACATCGACGAGCACCATGGGACAAAGACTCCAAGATCGAACGAGCTGCCCCAACGGCCCTTGTACCGCTGTTGCGTTTCGCTCGATTTCGTTTGCCCCACGAAATCGACAGAACGATATGCGGATGGACATTTCGTTGGCAAGGATTTGGCAAGGCGACCCCAAAAATTTTTTTCTTTTTTCCCCAGAGGTTCCGCCAGCCAGGCGCGGCGAGTGGCGATCCGCCTGCCACGCAATCGGCTTTCCGCCCCTTACAATCGACCCTAGACACGACCCATCGAAGCCCGACCGCCTATGGACCACCTCACACCCGCCGAACGCAGCCAGCTCATGTCGCGAGTCCGCGGCAAAGACACGGCCCCAGAGCTACTCGTGCGGTCCCTTGTCCATCGGCTCGGATACCGCTATCGCCTGCATGTAGGCGATCTGCCGGGACGGCCCGATTTGGTGTTTCCCCGATTTCGCGCGGTGATCCTCGTCCACGGTTGCTTCTGGCATCAACATCGATGCCCGGCCGGGAATCGGATTCCCAAAACACGCGTGGCTTACTGGCGCGCGAAGCTCGAGGGCAATACGCGGCGCGACGCTCGTCAAAAACGCGAGCTCAAACGCCAAGGCTGGCGAGTGCTCGTGATTTGGGAATGCCAAGCCAAGCGGCATTCACCCGAGCGGCTCGCACGCCGTATCATTCGCTTTCTCGAACGAAGCGGCGGTTCGAGTCGACCGCGCTGTCCGCCGCGGTCCCCACTTTCTTCGGAGCCTGACGCTTCATGAGCGACGACGTGCGAGTCTTGGTCACTGGCGGCAGCGGTTTTGTCGGCGCTTGGGTCTTACGGGAACTTTTGGCCCGCGGCGCCGCGCCCGTGGTGCTCGATCAGCGTCCCGCGCCCGAGCGTTGGCGCCGAGTGCTGGGAAACGCGGCCGAACGGGTTGTCGTCGCGCCCGTGTCGCTGATCGACCGCGATCGGCTCGTCCACCTGCTGGCCGACCAACGGATCACGCACATCATCCATTTGGCCGCGCTGCTCACGCCCGAATGCCAAAGCGATCCGTATCGCGGTTGCGAAATCAACGTGCTCGGCAGCGTCGCCGTCTTCGACGCCGCTCGTTTGTCGGGCCGAATCGCATCGATCGCCTACGCCAGCTCCTACGCGATTTACGGACCGGAGCGGCCGGCGGTCGACCATGTTCCCAATCGGCCGCCCATGTTTTACGGCGCTTTCAAGCAAGCGTTTGACGGAATCGCCGATCAATATGCCCGCCATTTCGCGCTCCGTTCCATCGCCATACGGCCCCACGTGGTTTATGGTCCCGAACGCGAGCAGGGACTGACCGCCGGCCCTTCGCTCGCCTGCCGCGCGGCTGCTCGCGGCGAGCCCTACACGATCGGTTTCCGCGGCGAAGTGGGCTACGATTATGTCGAAGACGTGGCGCGGGCCTTCGTTGACGCGGCGCTTCTCAGCCCACCGGGATTCGCCGGCTACGAAATGCCGAGCCAGTTGGCGACCACCGAACAGTTCGTTGCGGCGTTGGAAGAAGTGGAACCCGCCGCGCGTGGCCTCATTCAGGTCGCCGGTCCGACGATTCCCGCCAACATCCCGCCACAACCGGTTTCCATCGCGGAGTTGCTCGCCCCCTGGCAAGCGACATCCCTCCAAGACGGAATACGTCGGACGATCGATTTTTACCGCCAACACGCCCGCTGATGGCCCAACGGCTTGGATCGAATCTTTCAGTTCTCTCGCGAGTGTTTACAGTGGCGGGGCCTCCAAGGCACAATGTTGAGTCCACCCGCCCCTTCCACGCGCGAGGAGTCCTCTGATGTCGTCCCGCCTCGCTTTCCTTTGTTTGGGAACGCTGTTGGCCATTGCCGGCTTGGGACGCGTTGCCGCCCAGGGCGCCGAGCCAGCGCCGAAGCCAGCCACCAAGCCATTGTTCGAAGATCACATCTTGCCAATCTTCAAAGCCCGCTGTTTCCGTTGCCATGCGGGCGCGGAGCCCGCGAATGGCTTGCGGGTGACCTCGCGGGCTGAACTGCTGGCGGGCGGCGAGTCCGGTCCCGCCATCCGGCTCGGTGCCGCCGAATCGAGCTTGCTGTGGGTGAAGCTCGCGAGTGGCGAAATGCCCCAAGGCGGCCCGCCGCTCTCCGCCGCCGAAAAGGGCCTCATCCGCGTCTGGATCAACGACGGCGCCCCCAGCACCGCGCCGGCCGCAAGCACCCCTGCTGGCGTGCCCGGAGCAAACTCGTC
>JBIKVL010000517.1:0-4116 GCA_044356875.1 Pirellulaceae bacterium
CGCCCAGTACTCGACGCGGCTGCCCGCGAATCCGCTGTTGCGGCTGGAACCGAATCCGTCCGTGGTGCGGATCGTCGAGGACCATATCGACAACGCGCCGAACGGAACGTTCCAGCCACCGATCACCGCCGATCTGTTGAACAACGCAAGCGCCGTCCCGTACACGCTGGGCAACGTGCCGCTGTTCATCAGCTACGACAACGGCTTCGGCGTTGGGATCGACCAATCGACCTTGGGCACGTTCAATCCGTTCACGGGCCAACTGGAGACGATCGTCAACGGCAACTCGACGCCCGGCGGCTTCTATGGGTTCGATGTCGGCGACATCGCGATGCGGGCGGACGGGCGGCTCTACGGCTTCTCGCTCGACCTGGAAGACGGGCCGATCGATCCGAACGGTCCAACCGATGCCGAAGCCGGCAACCTCGTGAACATCGATACGGGCACGGGAGCCGCGACGGTCATTAGGGACGACGGCATCGAAACCTTCATTCAGGATCCGGCCGACGCCACGGCGGCGCTCGCGGCGGGCGTGGGCGGCGCCGGTGTGGGAGTTCATTTCCAGGCGATGACGTTCACGCCCAGCAGCCTCTATGGCGGCGAGTTCCTGTTGGCGATCGGCAATCGGCCGCAAACCGCGAACAACTCGGGCGTGCCGTTCACGCGAAACATCCTTTACCGGTTCTCGAACGATGTGAATAGCGGCACGGCGCTTGGCGTCGCGCTGCCAAACCCGGGGAACGATCGGTTCCTGGGAGCGGGCACGAACGCGTTGGAAATCGGCCGCATCGTGACGGGTGGCGAAGTCGTGGCGGTCGAGCCGACGGTCATCAATCAAGCGACGGGCGTCACCTACCCGAACTACACGATCTCCCAAATCGCGGACGCCGCGACGTTCACGATCAACGACGGCTTCGAAGACCACGTCTTCGAAATGGACTCCGGCCCCGACGTCATTCAAAACATCAACGAGACGGCGACGAATCAGAGCCCGCAGCGAGTGGTCCGGGACGGCAACTTCTTCGTGCTCGATCCGGACACGACCGTGAACAACGACGAGTCGCTCTTTCAGATCGACACGGGACCGGTCATTATCGTCAACAACGCGTCCAATCTGTTCGGTCAGACGGTTTCGGTGAATGGCGCCGGCGGCGCGACGGAGACGTTCGAATTCGTTGCCAACGGCGGCAAGCCGCTGAACCCCAACGCGACAGCCGTCGACATCTCCGGAAATCTGACGCCTGTGGGTGTGGCCGGCTTCCTACGGGACGCGATCAACGCGGGCGGCTCGGGCGTGACGGCGGCCGCTGTGGGCAACCGCGTAACGATGGTGAACGATGTCGCCGCCCAATCAAGCTCGGGCAACATCCAAGTTGTCGGCAATCGCGGCTTGGCGGCGATCTTGGAGGCCGTGCCCGGCAACCAATTGGCGGACGGACAGATTTTCCGTCTCCAGTTTGCGGGCGCGGGGACGTTCACCTTCGAGTTCGACAATTCGGGGGCGGTGGGAGCGGGCAACATCCGTGTGCCGTTCTTCACGTTCCAGACGGCCGAACAGGTTGCGGCTTCGATCCAGTCGGCGATCTCCAATTCCGGCGCCCCTGTAACGCTGCAATTGGTCCAAAACTTCACGGCGGGCTACGGCCGGGTGGTGGTGAGCGGCACCGGCATGACCTACCTGCAGGCCACCTCGCCGATCACCAACATGACGCAGCGGCTGTCGCCGCGGGTGTTCACGATCAATGTCGAGGAAAACTTCACGGCCGCTCAGATCGGGGCGGCTGTGGAGCAGGTCGTGGTGCAATCGACGCGTTTCACGGCCAGCGCCGACGGCGCCAGAATCAATTTTCCGCCGCCGAAGGTGGCTCCGCCGGCCGTTCCGCCGAATCGCATTGCCACTGCCGCCGCCGACTTCCTCGGCGTACCGCAGTGGGTGGATCAGAATGCGGCGACGGGCGTGGCGGTCGGCAACATCGCGGTGCCGTTCTGGGCGGCCGATTCGGCCTCGGAAGTCGCGAGTCAGATCACCGTCGCGATCAACCAAACCCTGATACCGGGCGTCACGGCCACTCAAAGCGGAGCGGCCGTGGTGGTGAGTGGCTTATTGAGTGGCGGGATCACGACGCCCGCGCCGTTTACCGGCGGCGGATCGGGGCCGGGTGGCAACGTGACCGGCATGGCGTCGGTGGGTGGATCGCTGTACGCGGTCACCGACAACGGCGGACTCTACCGCATCAATCCCGATGTGTTTACGAACATCACCGAGCCGCCTGCGCCGCCCAACCGAAACGTGCCGACGCAGTACATCGGTTCGTCCTCGGACGACTTGCTGGGAATCCGTTTTGCCGGTCTCGCGGCGGGGCCAAGCAATGTGGAGAACGGACGGTACGCGAACACGCTCTTCGGCATCGATCGCAACGGCCGACTGTACGCGTTCAATTCGCAAGGCGTGTTGCAGCCGATTTTCGTCGACGGCCAGACGAGCGTCGACACGGGCATTTCCAACATCCCCGGCTTCGAAGGCAGCTCGTTGGGCGGTGTCCAAGGGTTGGCGTTCTCGACGCTCGACAGCAACCTGTGGGGCATCACGCCAAACCGTCCCACTGGAGCGGCCGCCACGCCGATGGACGTGCGGGTCGGAGCGGCCACCGCGGTGGGCGCTGGCATCGCCGTCGATATGCGGCAACTCGACTTCGGCCACGGCATCAACGCGACTTACGACACAACCCGTCCCGGTTTGCTCGATCCAACCGCGCCGTGCGATCCGACGGCCGATTTGAATCCATTTCCGCGTTGCGGTTTTGCGAGCTACCACTTCGGCCTTGGTCGCGTGGGCAACGTGCCGCGGACCTATGATTTCCCGGGCGGCGCGCAAGGCACGCTGATCACCGAGCCGTTCAGCTTGAAGGGCTATGTGGCCGCCGACCAGCCGACGCTGTATTTCAATTATTTCGCCTCGACCCAGGACGCCGACACGCCGGCGGTCAATTACGATTCGCTCCGCATTTTCGTGGGCGGCACGGATGGCCAGTGGGTGCGTGTCGAACACAACGACCAGGGCGAATTGCCTCCGGGTCGCCTGTACGACAACAGCAACGCCTGGCGGCAGGCGCGGATTGATCTAGGCGGATTCGCCGGCCGCGAGGACCTCCGCCTCCGCATCGATTTCAGCTCGGCGGGCGACATCAATCTCGGCGACCCAAACACCACCGGTTCGGAACTGTGGGCCTTGCCCGGAGCCAGTCTCTCCGACGGACTGACATTCCAGATCGACAATGAGATTTTCGAATTCGATATGGGATTCACCGCCGTCGCCCCATCCGGCGCCGCGTTGGTGGATGGCGAAACGTTCACGCTGACCGACGGGGCCGGCCAGTCGACCACTTACGAGTTCGACCGCGACAACCAGCTATCCAATCCGACGAACGTGCGGATCCTGATCGACAACCGGCAGACAGCGGCCGATGTCGCTCGGCTGATCAACCAGGCGGTTACGCTCAACGGTCCGGCGAATGTCTTCCCGTCGGTCGCCGACAACAGGGTCAATTTCCCTGAAGCCAACACGCTCGTGCAAACGCTGGCACCTGGCGAGACTCGTCTCGGTTTGGTGGTCGATGGCAGCTTCGGCACCAATCCGACCTACAACCGTGTGCCGATCCGGCAGTCGATGACCGCGACGCAAGTCGCGACCGCGATCGACACGGTGTTGGAACCCGTGTTCCATCCCGAGTCGTTGATCGCCAGTAATGGACTCAGCTACACCGATGGCGACGCTTTCCAGTTGAATGACGGCCAGCGGACGGTGAACTTCGAGTTCGACACGGGGTACGTGTTGACTTTGCCGACGAACGGCGGCCGCGGCATCGCGGACGGCGACTCGATCACGTTCTTCTCGGCGACGCTCGACCGCAACGTGACCTTCGAGTTCAACAAGGTCGGGGGCGTGGCCGCCGGCTCGATACCAGTGGCGATCACCGATTCGACCAGCACCCTGGGCGTGGCCTCGTTGCTGCGACAGGCGATCATCGGGGCCGCCGCGACCAATCCGGTCATTGTAGCGCTCGGACTGGGCAACACGCAGGTGATCAGCGGCTCCCGCTTACACTTGGGCGGCGT